>RFHO01000554.1 GCA_003696385.1 Planctomycetota bacterium
CATGCTGCAGCAGACCACGGTGTCGGCGGTGCGGCCGTACTTCGAACGCTTCCTGAATGCATTTCCGGATGTGGCGTCGCTGGCCGCGGCCGACGAGGCGGATGTTTTGCGCCTGTGGGAGGGACTCGGCTACTACAGCCGCGCCCGCAACCTGCACCGGGCGGCGCGTCGCCTGGTCGCGGACCATGGTGGCGATTTTCCGCAGACGGCCGAGGAATGGCAGCGATTGCCCGGCGTGGGGCGGTACACGGCGGCTGCGATTGCCTGCTTCGCTCTGGGTGTCCGCGTGCCGATCCTCGAAGCCAACACGCGGCGTCTTTACGCCCGACTGACGGCCGATGCCGGCGACGTATTCGGGCCCGCCGGCGAGCGACGGTTGCTGGCTTTTGCCGAGCGGCTTTTGCCGCGGCGCGGCGTTGCCGACTTCAACCAGGCTCTGATGGATCTGGGGGCGACGGTCTGTACGCCGCGCACGCCGCAATGTGCAACGTGCCCGCTGCTGGCCGATTGCCGCACGGCCCGAATCGGACAGCAGAGCCGGATCCCGCGTCCCCGCCGCCGCGCCGACCCCGTTCGCCAGCGGGAGGTCGCCGTTGCGGTCGAGCACGGCGGACACGTACTGCTGAGACGCTGCCGGCCGGGTGAGCGCTGGGCCGGACTGTACGATTTCGTCCGCTTTCCCGCTGCCGACCACGTGGACGGGGGATCGTCGGCAGACGGTATCGCCGCCACGGTCTGCGATCGGACGGGCATCGCCGTGACCGATCCCGTGCCGCTCGGTACGATCCGCCATGCCGTGACCCGGTACCGGATCGCGCTGGAGTGCTATCGCGCTCGAGCGGCTCACCGTCGGGCGCCCCGCAACGGTTTTGCCTGGTTCCGCCGTTGCCGGCTCAGTGAACTTCCGCTGTCTTCGACCGGCCGTCGATTGGCGGAGATGCTTGCTGCGGCGCCGTGCGATCGGTGATCGCCCCGTCGCTCGAACGACACGACGCAGGTAAACCATGACGGATACTGCACGTACCTCCGCGGACGTTGCGGACGATCGCGCGACGATCGTGATCTTCGGGGCTTCGGGCGACCTGACCCGCCGGAAGCTCGTGCCTGCGCTGTACATGCTCTTTGCGAAGGGGTTCCTTCCGCAGCCGACGCCGATCGTGGGTGTCGCGCGGCGGGAGAAGAGCGATGAGGATTTCCGCGAGGAAATGCGGAGCGCCGTGGCGGAGGCCGAGCCGACGGCGTTCGACGCCGCCGTCTGGGACCGCTTTGCTCCGCTGTTGCACTATCGGATCGTCGATCTGACGCAATCGGAGCGGTTCGGCTGGTTGAAGTCCGAGCTGGAGGGCATCGAGCGATCGTTCGGCACGCCTTCCAATCGCGTGGCCTATCTGGCCACCAGTCCTTCATTGTTTCTTCCGGTGGTCGAAGCAATGGCAAAGGCGGGGCTGATCCCGCGGCACAACGAGCGCCCGTGGCTGCGCGTGGTGTTCGAAAAGCCGTTCGGACACGACCTGCCGTCGTTTCGCGACCTGAACCGCCGGCTGCGGAGTCTGCTCGACGAAAGCCAGATCTACCGCATCGACCATTACCTGGGCAAGGAAACCGTTCAGAACATCCTGTTCTTCCGCTTCGGCAATGCGATTTTCGAGCCGCTGTTGAACCGGCATCACGTCGACCACGTGCAGATCACGGTGGCCGAATCGCAGGGTATCGAGCATGAGCGGGGCGGGTACTACGAACAGGCCGGTGCGATTCGCGACGTGCTGCAGAATCACGTGCTGCAACTGTTGTGTCTGGTGGCCATGGAGCCGCCGGCACTGGTCCGGGCCAAGGAGATCCGCGACGAAAAGGTGAAGGTGCTGCAGACGCTGGAGCCGGGGGCACCGGGCGACATTTCGAACTGGGTCGTGGTGGGGCAATACACCGCCGGGTCGATCGACGGGCGGCCCGTGGCGGGATACCGCCAGGAGGAGCGGGTCGCTCCGGATTCGCGTCGCGAGACGTACGTCGCCATGCACGTTCGCGTCGACAATTGGCGCTGGGCGGGCGTGCCGTTCTACCTGCGGACGGGCAAACGGCTGCCGGCCCGTGTGACGGAAATCGCCATCCAGTTCAAGCTGCCGCCGTTGCATCTGTTTTCGACCGTGGAGTGCGAAGGGGACGTGTGCAGCCCGGTCGAAACGCGCCCCAACACGCTGATCTTCCGCATTCAGCCGCACGAGCGGATCTCGCTGGGCTGCTCGATCAAACGACCGGACATGCAGTTCGCCGTGCAGCCGGTCGAGCTGGACTTCGAGTACGACGAGGCCTTCGCCCGCAAACTGCCCGAAGCGTACGAACGCCTGCTGCTGGACGTACTCCGCGGCGACCCCACACTGTTCACCCGCAGCGACGAGCTGGAGGCGGCCTGGAGCTTCGTGACGCCCGTGCTGGAAACGCTCGAACGCGAACGTCGCCGGCCTGCGGAGTACCCGGCCGGCAGTTGGGGGCCGACGGAAGCCGACCTGCTGCTGGCCCGCAATGGCCATCGCTGGCGTCGCCCGTCCGGTCGCTGACATCCGGAAACGCTGCTCCTCACGGCCGAAACGCCGCTCTGCCCGGCCACTGG
>RFHO01000109.1 GCA_003696385.1 Planctomycetota bacterium
GTCTGTGCCGTCTGCGGGGGACCGCCCGATTCGACGTGCATTCGGCAGCCCGATGCTTCCGCGCGCCGGGGCGGTGATGCGGATGGCGAGTTCTTTCCGCCCCGCTTCTGGTTCCTCGTGTCGCGCGCTCTGTGCAGACTCGTCCTTCGGCAGTTTGCCCGGTGATGCCGGAGGCGTACGGTGCGCATCTCCGGCGGTCGCTTCGGTGTTTTGCGCAGTCAGTACGACGACGGGTTTGGGGGGCGCACCGTCTGCCGGCGGCGCTGGTTCCGTCGCGGCATCTGCCCTCGGTGCCGATGCCGGCGAAGTCGGTTTCCGGGCGCCGTCAGCGGTCGGGACGGCGGGCCGTGCGTCAGCGGACCGTTCCGAAGAGCTCACCACGGCGGGAGCATCGGGATTGTCACTTTCGGCCGACGTTTTCGACAATTCCGCCAAATGAACACCCGCCGCGACGGAAGCCGGCGGAACCTGGTCGGCGACAAGCATCGGCCGGGGCAGGGGCGACGTAGTCGCTGCCGTCGGGTGCTGTTGGTCGGCGCGATCGATGGACCGGTTCCGCTCCGCGGCCGTTGTTTGCCGGACGTTCTGTGGGCCCGGCCCAGGCGTCGCTGCTCCGGCGAGTGGGCCGCGCGGTGAGGCGACCGGTGTGGTCGATCGGGCCGCGACGTGCGGCAAGTTCGCGTCCGGCGGGAACGGGCGGTACCACGTGACGACAGTTCCGGCGACGAACAGGGAAACCGCAACGGCCACTCCGGCGGTACCGATCCTCAATGCCGGTCGACTTTGCCACGAACGACGCAGTTTCACGGTCGGCCGCAGAAGATCGTTCAAGGTTTCGAGCAGCTCATCGGCGGTCTGGAACCGCTCGGCCGGATCGAACGCCAGCAGTCGCTCGACAACGCAACTGACCTGACGATCGACGGCGGTGTTGACTTCGTGCAACGGTCGCGGCCCCAGGGCCTGTTTTTCCAGCAGCAGTTCGGCGGCGGCCTGATGGGACAGATGCGGTGGCGTGCGATCGAATGGATGGCGACCGGCGAGCAGCTCGTACAGCGTCGCCCCGAGCGAGTACAAATCCGAACGGACGTCGTATTCGGTGCTCACCAGTCGCGTGCGGCGGGCCACCACTTTGAGCGCTTCCGGCGCCATGTACGCGAAGGTGCCGGCCACGTTGGTGATCTGGTCGCAGTCCGAAGAAAGGTTGAAATCGAACAGAATCGCACGGCCCGACGGTGTGATCAGGACGTTGGACGGTTTGATGTCACGGTGCAGCAGCTTCCGCCGGTGTGTGACGGCCAGGGCGGTGGCGAGCTGCCGGCCGATTTCCAGAACACCGTCGACGAAGCCGTGCGAGGCGATCCACCGCTGGCCAGCGGCCAGTCCTGCGGAGTCGTCCGGGCACTCCACGTCGGCTTCGTCGTGTACGTGACGGACCGTTTGCAGCAGAAAGCCGGCGCGTCGTGGCATCCGTCCGGTGGTGTCGCGGTGGTGCTGCACGGCGGCGACCACGTCGGCCAACGTCGCCAGACTGCAAAACGGCATGCAGATCGCGGTCAGACCTCGTTGCGGGTCGACATCCATCGACAGGACGTCGCCGATGTTCGGATGCTGAAGACTGCCCAGTGTCCGGGCTTCGTCCGTCGATTCGCTCGGGCACAGCTTCAGAACGACTCTGCGACCGCCGAGGTTGAGATTCCGCGCCAGATAAACTCGCGAGAACCCTCCACGGCCGATCAGGCGGACGATTTCGTAGTGCAGAAAGCGGGCTCCGGGACGCGGCCACGCCACGTCCGGACCGTCTGTGTCCGACTCGTACGCCGCCACACGGCGCTCGATTTCCACCTCCCGTCGGACGGCATCCCGCCACTGCCGAAACTGATCGGCGAACGCGTCCGGGGAAATCGACTCCCCCGCCAGTCGACGCCGGGCGAACTCTTCGGCGGCCAGCAGCAACACGTCTTCGCGTGACTGCCACAGGTGCGGATACATGTCCAGCAATTGGGTCGCGCAGAACGGCTCGACTCCCGACAATCGGAACAGCAGTTCTCGCGCGCCGACGGACTCCACCACGGACGATCCCACCGCCGTTCCGGGTTCGTACACACGCGTGAGCTTGTCGTCCAGTCGTACGGACATCGCAGTTCCCCGCTACTACCCCGCCGAATGCCGCAGATCCCTGTCGGCACGCCGGCCTGTGGTGTCGCGGCGAGCGTCCGTGCGTGGTCGCCGCTGCCCCGCAATCTCACCCGTCGCCAAGGTCCCAGATGGCCTCCAGGTGCCGGCACCTACGGGTTTTCTCGATGGCTGGATATCCCGCGCAACCGATACCGCGCGGTGTTCAGACGAAGTTTCAGGGAAGTGTAGAACACGACGAGCACGTGTCGGGCACGAACAGCCCCAGTCTACCCGAAAAGCGGACGAAATGCACACACAAATCCAGGACGCCCGGTGATTTGTTGCTTTCCGGCAACATGCCGCCATTGCCACGGCGACCGCACATCCGTTGCAGGCCGGCGGCGGTCGTCATTCGCCGTTGCCTTTCTTCGGCCGCGGCGGCTGCGGTGCGCCAGGCAAACGGCGTGCCTGAGGATCGGTCGGCGGTCTGTCCAGCGTCAGGAAGGCGAACAGGTCGGCGATTTCCTGCGGCTTGAGCTGCTTTTCCAGATCTTCGGGCATCATCGACACGTCGCTCTTTTTGAGCACTTCGATCTGATCGGCCGGAACGACCTCCCGTTTTCCTCCCTGGACCTTCAGGACGATGCGCTGGTCCGAACGCTCGACCAGCAACCCGGTCAGTACGCGACCCGAGGTGGTCGCGACGGTCCACGCCTGGTAGCCCGCTCCGATCACCAGGTTCGGATCGAACACGTTCGAGAGCAGTTGTTCGTACGAGTTCCGGCCATTGGACGTCAGGTCGGGGCCGACCTCCGCCCCCTCGCCGTAGATTTTGTGACACTGGCCGCACACCTTCTTGAACACGGCCGCCCCACGGTGCGGATCACCGGGAGTGGTGGCCAGCAGCTTTTTCATCCGTTCGATCACCTCCTGCCGCCGCGGATCACGGCCTTCGCGAATCGTCCCCCAGTGCCTGGCCAGCAGTTCCTTCAGCTCGCTGTCCCCGAACTGCATCAACCGGCGGGCCTGGTTCAGGTTCAGTGCCTGTGGCGGAACGATTCGCTGGCCGATACCGAGCAGCAGCCGCTTCGCCCACTGGGGACGCTGCGTGAGGACCTCGACGGCCAGCGGCTGGTTCTGCGGATGCAGTTTCGGATACGCGCGGATCAGCACGTCCGCGGCTTCGATCGAGTCCGCCCGCCCGAGTTCGCCAATCACCGACGCCTGAAACCGCGCGTCGCGGGCATCTGCGCCGCCGAGCAGTCGTTCGGCCAGCGCGGGTGCGGCGGGGTCTCCGGCGTGGACCAGCGCACGCAGTAGCTCCAGCTTTTCGTCCGGCAGCGTCCGCGGTGCGGCGATGGCGTCGCGAGCCCATTTCGCGGCGTCCGGGTCGCCCAGCGTGACGGCGACGGCCAGAGCCGTTCCCTCAAAGCGGCGACGCTGCGGGGACGGAGCCGGATGTTGGACGAATGCCCGGGCGAACTCCTTCAGCATCGGACGCAATCGCTCTGCCAAGCGTTTTCTCCGCTCGCCGCTCACTTCTCCGGTTTGCAGCCGGCCGGCGACGGCCTGCAGCACGGCCGTTGCCGCGTCATCGTGCACCGGCGGTCGCGTGACGACGCCGACCAGCGCCAGAAGCGCGTCGACGCCGGGGAGGGTCGTGACGCGGTCCACCAGACGCTGCAACAGACCGCTCCGCCGGGCGGCGTCGATCGCCTCGCCCGTCCGAAAGGCCCGCACGACATCGGTGGCGTTGCGCTCGAACAGCGGCAGCAGATTCTGCCAGACGATCCGCGGAATCAGCGGATCATCGGCCGAGACCGCAAGGACGGCTGCCAGCCGCCGCGCAACGACCGCGGGGGCCGCCGGCGTTTTCGCCCAGGCGATGACCAGTTGCAGACGGACGGGGGCGGGAACCGATTGCGGTGCAGGATAGCGCTGCAGCACCGCCCGGGTTGCGGCATGCGTCGACGAAATGTGGCCGCCGGCGGTGGAGTGGCCGGCGGTTTCGGTCTGCCGGTCGAAGAGCGGCTCGTAACCGCAGGGAACGGCTGGGGAGCCCTCGCTGCGAGCATACAGCTCGCCCCAGGTCCGGACACGCCACGCTTCGATCGCCGGATCGTCCAGCACCGGCTGCGCGATGAACCGCTGGACGGTGCTCGGCATCCCCGAGAGCGCAAACGCCGCGTGCCGGCGTTGGACTTGCGGGGCGTCCGGATTGCGAACCAGCTTCAGCAACCGCTCGCCCGCCGCGGCGGAATCGCGCTGCTGCAACAGACGCTGAGCGGTCCGCCGAGTGTAATCGTTGGCCGCCCCGAGCTTTGCGATCAGTTCCGCATCGTCGGCCCTAGCCAGGTCAAAGCCCCAGACCCGCGGCGTGTCCTTGTAGCGGATGCGGTACAGGCGGCCGTTGAGCCGATCGATACCCTTCGGATCGCGCCGGGCGTCCTGATAGCAGTGATAGCGGTCGTACCAGTCGAGGATGTACAGACAGCCGTCGGGACCGGTTTTCTGCACCACGGGCATGAACCACGCATCGTTGGCGATCAGAAAATCCGGCTCGCCGTCGCCGCGATAGGTCGCCCCGTTGCGGCTCAGCCGGTCCACGTTGATGCAATTGCCATGGATGTTGCCCATGAACAGACGCCGCCGGTACGGTTCGGGGTACGCGTCGCTGTCGAAGAAGTGGATGCCGCAGTAAGCGGCTTTCTGGTGCCGGTGATCGACGATCGAGCCGATTTTCCAGGTGAACGGCGGATACGCTCCGGCCTGCCGGTGGTAGTAGCCGGTTTCGGTGATGTGCCACAGGTGGTCGATCACGCAGGCACTGACGAACGCGTCACCGGCATCGTTGAAGGCGATGCCCCATGGATTGCTGGTGCCTTCGGCGAACACCTGGAACTCGCGCGTCCGCGGATGGATGCGGAACATGCAGCAGGTGAATTTCCAGCCGGGATGTTTCGGGTCGTAGTTGGGGTTCTCCGGTGCATACTTCACGTGGCTGAAGTTGAACACCCCGTTGAGTCCGTACAGCCAGCCGTCCGGCCCCCAGGTGAACGAGTTCGGCAGCTCGTGCGTGTCGTGGCGCCCGAAGCCGGTGACGACGACCTCCTTGCGGTCGGCCTTGCCATCGCCGTCGGTGTCCTGCAGAAACAGAATGTCCGGTGCGTTGGCGACCCAAACCCCGCCGTAGCCGACGGCGATCCCGGAGGGGATGTTCAGGCCCTCGGCGAAAACGCTGACCTTGTCGGCCTTGCCGTCGCCGTCGGTGTCCTCGAGCACCTTGATGCGGTCGCGGCCGGGGCCGGAACTGCTCCGCGGGTATTCCAGGCTTTCGGTGATCCAGAACCGGCCGCGCTCGTCGATGGCCATCGCCACGGGATTGACGATGTCCGGCTCGCCAGCCACCAGCTCGACATGAAAGCCCGGTGGCACCTTCATGCGGGCGATGGCTTCCTGCGGCGACAGCCGCGGACCGGGCGGTTTGTCCTGATGGTGCGGGATCACGATGTCCGCGGCCCCGGCCACCGCGCCGAACCAGGCCAGGCTCGCCGCCAGCACGACCGCCGTCATCCGATGCACGCTCCGAATGCCAGCCGAGACGCTCCGCTTGCAAAGCCGTCGTCCGCAGTACACCATCTCACACGACTCCCGAAAGGACGGCATCGAATCCCCGTCGGCGACTCCGCGGCCGCCGGCGATCACCGTACGGATTTCACGCCGTTCCGCCGCCGTTTGCAACCGCGGGCCCGCTGTTTGCTTCCGATGCCGGGACGGAAGACTCGTTCGCCGGCCGACGGCGTACCCGGCTGCAAATCCATCGGGAAGGGCGACCGTCGCCGCGTGCGTTCTCCCCGGCGCGCGGTGCCCGCGTCGCCCCTCGCCTGGTGGCTCGCCACAACACATCAACCGTGAACGACGTGCCCCACGCCATCGCGACGACCACCATTGCCGGCGCGGCGTTCGCTTGGACCGTGCTCACCGCCCCGTCGTTGCTCTACCTCTGGCGGACGCGTCTCCCGGAATCGCTGCATCGCCGCGGCTCCAAGAAAACCTCGACGTCCCGCGCCGCGACGGTTTCGGGCATTCCTGTGGGCACGCGGCCCGACGAAGGTGCGTCGGACTGCCGAGAACGGGCGGTCGATTCGCCGACCGGTACGGGACCGCCACGGCACCCCGCACTGCCGAAGGTCTCGGTGATCGTCGCCGCGCGGGACGAAGCGGCTCGGGTGGCGGATTGCCTGCGGTCGATTCTGGCATCCGACTACCCGGACTTCGAGCTGATCGCCGTGGACGACCGATCCACCGACGGCACGGGGCAACGGATGGACGAGGTGGCGGCCGCCGACCCGCGGTGCCGCGTCGTCCACATCACCGAGCTGCCCGAGGGCTGGCTGGGCAAATGCTGGGCGCTGCACTGCGGGACGCGTGCGGCGCGTGGAGAGTGGCTGTTGTTCTGCGATGGGGACGTGCTGCTGGCTCCGGACTGTGTGCGGGCCGCGATCGCCGAAGCGACGCGGTGCGGCCTGGATCATCTGGCGCTGATGCCGGGGATGGCCGGGAA
>RFHO01000555.1 GCA_003696385.1 Planctomycetota bacterium
GGCACGGCCGTCCCGCGGACGACGCCGATACCGCAGAGAGCGAACCACGACTCACCGCATCGGCGCGGGAACGTCACTCGACCGTGCCGGACGCAACCGCACGATCTGCCCGTCGATACTGGTCTTCAGCCCCAGCGGCTGGAACAGTGCCCGAAAAAACGTCTCCGGCGGCGCGTCGGTGAGTTTCAGACTCACCCGCTGCTGCAGATCGATTCCCGCCGTCGCCAGTTCCTGCGGCGAATAGTCGAAGCGGATTCCGGCCTGTTCAAGCTGCTTCATCACCCCCAGAACGGGAGCGTTGCGCAACTCCAGTGTGAAACGCCGCCGCTGCAGCGGAACAGGGACGGCGTCCGGGCGGTCTGCCGTTCCACTGAGCACACCCTTGAGACGTTCGTGCTGCTCGATCGTTGCCGCCAAGACAACGCGTGACCGACCTGCCGGCACATCCAGACCCAGCGCTCGCGCCGCCGCTGAAAACGCGGCCCGCTTCGCGGGTGGAACGCGGTACGTTCGGGCAACGGCGACGTGCTCCGGAGCAGACACAATTCGCAGTGATCTCCCCGGCACCTCCCACCGAAACGTCGCGTCATACTGAATCAGCACCACCGAAACCGCTTCGACGAATGTCAGCTGCGGCAATTCGCACCCTGCCCACAGGTCGTGTGGGACCGCCTGCAGATTCACGAACGCGACGTCGTAGCGTTCCCCGATCCGCTGGAGAATCTGGCGCGGCGAATCCAGGTCGCTGTAGACCAGGTCCTCTCGGCGAACCAACTCGAAATACCGCCGGGGGTCGAGCGGCGGCGGATTCTCTTCCCGACGACGCTGCAACTCGTACAACTCCTGCGCCCGCAGTGCGATCAACGTACGCAGCCGATGCACTGCCGACTCCGGCCCGACGTACACGAAATGCGGATCGAAGCAGACCACGCCGCCCGCCTGGTCGGCCACCTTTCGGAGCACTTCGCGGATCGAGACGTCCGTCGCAGCCACGGAGATTTCGCTGTTCGGATCGATCCGCCGATCCACCAGCAGAGGGATCCGCCAGACGTCTTCGATCGTCCGCCGCACTGCCCGCAACGAAAACGAGCGCCCCCCTTCGGTCAGGTTCTCCCACGACACGCTGGCGATGGTCTCCAACTTCTGCTGCAACCGCTCGCCGAACAGCGGATTCCGCACACGCCGCGGACGTTCCACCGGCACGCGAACGTCGCCGCACGCGCCGCCCGACACGCTCGCCGCTGTGATCAACAACGCCGACAGCAAACAAAGCGTCCTGTGCACCGGAACGCCTTCCCGTGAATGCCCGCCGCCCCGCGCCGGTCGCGAGTGCACCGTATCCGTGGGCGGCCGGCGCGACGCCACGAGCGGCCTGTGGCCCCGGTTGCCGCCACGGTCCCTCACGCACCGCCCCGGCCCGGCGCGGTCGTTCAATGCGCGCCGCTGCGCGACTCCAGCTCCTGCAGATATGCCAGCAGCCGATCGCGCTCATTGGTCAGATGCCGCACGCGAAGCAGTGAGCGAACCCGCGTCAACAGCTCCAGCCGGTTGACCGGCTTGGTGAGAAAATCGTCGCAACCGGCTTCCACCGCCCGTTCGATGTCGCCTATCTCGTTCAGAGCGGTGACCATCAGGATGGGTATGTCGCGTGTTTTGGGGTCCGACTTCAATCGCTGGCAAACTTCGTAACCGCTCATCCTCGGCATCATGATGTCCAGCAGAATCAGGTCGGGCTGGAACTGTTGGACTTTCTCCAGCGTCTGCGGCCCGTCGAAAGCCATTTCGATCTCGAAGTCTTCATCGGCCTCGGCCAGGTAGGCTTCCAGCAGCTCGCAGTTCTGCAAGTTGTCGTCGGCGATCAGGATTCGCGAACGCGCAGGAGATTCGGACTCAGGCATGATTTCCGCCCTTGGCTTGTCGTCCGCGCGGGAAAGGATCGTCTTCAACTCGTCCACCCGTTCCGCACAGGGCTGGAGCGAGCGCCGCCAGTGTACCGTGTTCGTGCCCACCGACCAACAGCCGTATCCCATACAACGGACCGCCGACCTCGCCCGGCGCGGTGCCCCCGCCGGTGCCTCCCGCGCGAGAATCGGACTTCCTGCCGGCGCACTCGCCCGCCACCATCACCCCAGAAAACCGTGCGCTCGCAGCCACCGTTCCGTGCGGCTGAGGCCTGGCCTCTCGGACGAAGACGGCGACCGCTGCGCCGTGCGCCCGGCGGCGATCAGGCCGGCCAGCACGTCCAGCGATTCGGTCGTATCCACGTCGAACCCCAGCGGCAGCAGCTCCAGCCGCCGGCCGTTCCGCTGCAGCGCTTCGACCGTGGCCGCCAGAACCCGTGAGCCGCTCCACGGAATCGCGTCCGAAAACGCCTCCGGACACGACGTGCTCAGGCCGATCAGATAATAACCGCCGTCCGCGGCCGGACCGATCACGCAATCGCGGTGTTGCAAACGGGCGAACGCCTGCTCGATCAGTGCCGGCGTCACCCACGGCGCGTCCGAACCGATCAGCACGACGCGCCGGGCACCCTCGGTTCCGCCGAGATGAGTGTCGAAGAACATACGCATCCGCGCGCCGAGCGTCGTACCGATCTGTTCCCACAGCGTGTAAGCCGGCGCGATCGCCCGAAAGTACTCCGTCGCAGTGCTGCGGTCCTCCGCGCCACACGCGAATGCCATCACGCGACGGTTCCCCACCGTCGCGCAACGATCGACCACGTCACGCAGCATCGCTTCGTACAGTTCCGCCGCCGCCGGCGCACCGATCCGCCGGGCCAAGCGCGTCTTCACCGTCCCCGGTCGCGGATACTTCGCAAAGATCCCCAGCAGTGTGCTCATCGCCCGCGCCGTTCGGCCGCCTTCGACCGCCGCATCCGGAAGCTCCGCATTGGCCCGCTCAGCGAGCGTCCGATCGAGGTGCCAAAGCCACCGCGCGATCCACGTAACGATCCGGATCGGCCAGAAACGCTTTTTGTGACGTCCGGTCCGAGAAGAACCACAGCCGCCCCTTGTAAACCAGCGTCAGCCGGACGTCCGCCGCCCGCCGCTCACCGCGTTCCACATACGCCACGATATCCGCTCCATCGGCTGCTGGCCAGTACCGCCGCGGATCCGCCAGGAATCGCCGCCGTGCCTCTTCGGAATGAAACCACAGTTCCCGACCTCGGTACACGGCACGATGCTCCGGACGTCCACGACGCAATGTTTCTTCCTCCAGCATGCTCACCAGACAGTGCCCGCCGAAGGCCACCGACGCGGTCGGTGGGACGCCTCTGTGCACCTCGTCCGCCGCGCCATGATCGACACGCGGCGACGATACCGCGCCGCGACGGTCGCTCGTTCGCGTCTCCGAACCGCTCGCCGCGCCGACACCCGCCCGGGGTACGGCCGCCGCACGCGACGAAACCCGCCGTCCGGTTGTCGAACCGGTTTGCCCGCCGGAGCGTTGGTCCGCTTTCCGCAAATGCCGGCACACCGATTCCAGCGTGACGTCCAGTTGCGCCGCGGATCGATAGCCCGTGATCCGCCGCAGGACGTTCATGTCCGGATCGACGATCAGCATCGTCGGCAAGCCTTCGACGCCGACGGCCTCGACCAGCGCCGCCTGCCGGTCCGCGTCGATTTCCACCGGAACGAAACACTCCCGCAGATGCCGGAGCACCGACCGGTTCCGCAGCGTTTCCGATTTCAGCCGCCGGCAATAGCCGCACCACGAAGCGGAAATCTCGACGAACAACGGTTTCCCGCGACGTTTCGCCTCCATTGCGGCCGTACGCAGGTCGCGATGCCAGACCACACCACCGACGGGTTCCTCGCCATACGCCGCACTCAGGGCGCCCGCGAGGACCGTTCCCACCATACACAACCGTGATACGCTGCTTACGTGCCGCCTCGCTGAGCCGATCATCGTCCGCTTCCTCATCGAGGACCTCCCCATGAATGCCGATCCCGGACGGGCCGCTGCGAGGGCCACACCACGCCGGAGCAACCGCACGCCCGCCACGCACTGGGAATATCGGCATCCGCGGCGGCACACTTCCGTAATCCGGCATACTCGAGGAGTCCGTCGCCCGACATTCGCCCCCGGTCGCGGAAGGGCGCAGAGCCCTAACGACTTGCTCACCATAGACTTGGACACGCCGATCATGCGACCGGCCCGCTCGGCCGCCCCACAGGCCATCGCGCTGTGCCGCTCCGGCCTGCCGAGGTGCCGCTGAATGGAAGCTCGCCGGAGCGCTGATCTGCCAAAAACCGACCGAGCCCCCGCCGTCAGTCGTGGCGAGTGGCATGCGGATGGGCGCGTTCGTACGTTTCCCGCAGCCGCCGCGTGCTGACGTGCGTGTAGATCTGCGTGGTGGTCAGACTCTTGTGCCCCAACAGCTCCTGAACGCTCCGCAAATCCGCCCCGCCGTCCAGCAGGTGCGTGGCGAAGCTGTGCCGCAACGTGTGCGGCGAAGTGATCCGATCCAGACCGGTGATGGCGAGGTACTTTTCGAGCATCCGGGCCACACTCCGGGTGGTCAGCCGCCGACCGAAGCGGTTCAGGAACAGGGCCCGTTGGGCATCGGCACCGCCGCTGGGGTCCGGACGTCGGACTTCCAACCAACGGAGCAGCGCCTTGGTGGCGTAGCTGCCGATCGGCGCGATCCGTTCGCGACGTCCCTTGCCGCGCACACGGAGAACTCCGGCATCCCGGTCCCAGTCGTCCACGTCCAGGCCGACCAGTTCTGCAACACGCAGCCCGGCGGCATACAGCGTCTCCAGGATGGCCCGGTCGCGCAATCCCAGGGGCGTGTCAGTCGGCGGCGCCTCCAGCAACCGCGCGATCTGTTCGGTCGTCAGGAAATGCGGCAGTTTTCGTCCGGTTCGTGGAGTGCGCAACGGCTGCGCCGGGTTCGACGTCGCCAACCGCTCGCGCTGGCAGAACCGAAAGAAGCTCCGCAAGCTCGCCAGCCGACGGGCGACGGTCGAGCGTGCGTAGCCGCAGGCATGCAGATACGCGACGAAACCGCGAAGCATCGCCGTACTGATCTCGGATGGGTGTCGCGGTGCCAACCCTTCCTCTTCGAAGTACACCAGCAGATGCCGCAGATCTTCCGAATAGGACTTGATCGTCAGCGGCGACGCGTTCCGCTCGAACCGCAACGCGCGGAGAAAGGCATCGATCGCATTTTCAATTTCCGCCACGGGCATCGTCTGGGGCATCCGACTTGGTGCCTGAGGTCCGGCCGGCCTTCGTCTGGGAGCCTTCGCCGGCTTCCGAGCGTCCGCAACGTTGCAACCGCCACGACGCCCGGTAAACTGACCCACCCGGCGCAGCGTGTTCCGCAGCGCCGTCATGACACCTTCATCGGCCACTCTGCCGGGACGATCCTCATGATTCGCACGCCGGAACTCGGTCCCATGCAGGAACGGCACCGGCGGTAACAACCGTGACGTTCCCGACGCCTCTCGATGGCCCCGGCACGGCGTTCCATCACGACGGTCCGAGGCAACTCCAGCCACCGATGATTTTCGCGGCACCCACCGATGCCGGATGACAGCATGACTGGTTCGGACACCTCGATGCTCACCCGCCGGTGCCCTGCCCGGGCGCGTCGCCGTCCGGGACGACTTCGGACGCGGCAGCCCGCTTCGTCCGTGCCGCCGAGCGCACCGCGGAGCCGCCCGCGGGGCCGGACCGGCACCCTACCGGTGCAGCGGCCGCGTCGCCCGCCCAGCGGTGGTCCCGCTTCTGGCGTCGCCGACGCGTCGGACAGCCATCGATGAACCCTGGTTCGGCTTTTGGAGCAAAACGTTTTTGTGGCTTTCTTTCGGGATCCTGATGCCATGAGTTCCGAACAGCATCCTTCCGACGCCGCTTCCCCGGAAGTCGACCGTTCCGAAGCCACGGCCGATGAGCCCACACGGGAAGCGCCCCGGCCCGATGAACCGGCGGTCGACGACGCGGCCGGCGAAACATCTGCCGACGCTGCCGGGA
>RFHO01000556.1 GCA_003696385.1 Planctomycetota bacterium
ATTCCCCTCAGTCCACAGCGCGCCTCGAACTGCTGGTCGGGGCTGAGCGAGTGTATCCGAGCGACGATTCCCCTCAGTCCACAGCACGGTCGCGAATATACCGTGGCCCCGCCGGAGTGTATCCGAGCGACGATTCCCCTCAGTCCACAGCGTGGCGGCCGTTCAGGCCGGCGGCGGCCGCAGTGTATCCGAGCGACGATTCCCCTCAGTCCACAGCATTTCTCGGGGTCTGGCTGCGAATGACGCAGGAGAGAGGGCGTCGCGTGTGAGGTGGCTGCGGGAGCGGGGCGGGTACGGTGCGAGTGGGGCCCGTCAGAGAAGGCGATTGAGGGCGGTGGATGCGGAGCCGCACGAAGGATCACGGTTGGAAGCGACGGGTTCTGCGGGGGATGAGTGGGACGTGCGGCAGAGGCCGCCCGGGCATTGACCAGTGCGTGGGGAGGTAACGCAGGCCGTCCGCAAGCTCATACGTACGCCGGAGACGGCGGCGGGTCCGTCCGCCCGGGGGGCAGGTGGTACTGCAGGGGAATGCGATGCCCGGACGGTACCGACCGGCGACGCTGGCGCGTCGAATGGGGGTGGTAGGGCAGGGCAGCGTGGTGCACCGACGGTAGCCGCGGCGTGTGATCGGGCCGGCCGGGCGGGCGGGCTCAGAGGGAGTCACAGTTCACCGATAGCGCGGTTCGACCACCATGGCAGTCCGACAAGCGCCGCTCCGGCTCCGCCGGGGTCACAGTTCTCCGGCGGCGCGGTTCGACCACCATGGCAGGCTGACACCGCCGTCGATGGTCAGTGTGCCGCCGGTCATGTATTCCGCGTCGGGGCTGAAGAGGAAGGCGACGGCGCGGCCGACTTCCTCCGGGCGTCCGAGGCGGCCGAACGGCAGCTTCTTCGCTCCGGCGGCGATCTGTTCTTCGGTGAAGAATTTCCGCTCGCCGGGCGTATCGATCCAGCCGGGATGGACGATGTTCACGCGGATGCGGTAGGGCGCGAATTCCAGGGCGGCCGTGCGGGCCATGTGGTCGATGGCCGCCTTGGCCATGTTGTAGGCCATTGCGGTGGGGAAGGCGATGACGGCGTGGGGGGAGCTGATCACGACGATGTTGCCACCCTTGCCCTGTTTCACCATCTGCTGTGCTGCGGCGCGGACGCCGTAGACCGCGCCCCACATCGTGACGTCGATGGTGCGTCGGAAGCCGTCCATGTTGGCGGTCAGCAGCGGCTCCCGGTCGCTGTATGCGGCGTTGGAGACGAAGCCGGTCAGTTCTCCGAACTCCTCGACAGCCCGCGCCACCATGTTTTCCACGGCCTGCTGGTCGGAGACGTCGGCTTGCACGATCAGGGCATGGCGTCCCAGCCGTTCGACTTCGCGGGCGACCTCTTCGGCCTCTTCGCGATGTGACCGATAGTTGATCACGACGTCCGCGCCTTCGCGGGCCAGTTCGATCGCGCAGCCCCGTCCGATTCCCCGCGATGCTCCGGTGATGAGGATCTTCTGCCCTTCCAGACGCATGGCTGATTCCTTTTTCGCTTCGATGGACCGTGCATGTGGTTTCCGTTTGCGTGCTCAGTGCCGTTCGCCGCGGCCCAGTTCGATCGAGCGCTGTGTCGCCGCCCGCACGGCTTCGTAGGCCGCGGTCCGCAATCCGCTCCGCTCCAGCGCCTCCAGGCCGGCGATCGTCGTCCCGCCGGGACTGGCAACGGCGTCTTTCAGTGCGGCCGGGTGCTGGCCGGTTTCGAGCACCATTTTTGCGGCGCCGAAGACGGTTTGAGCCGCCAGGCGTGTCGCGATGTCGCGCGGCAGACCCACTCGAACGCCGGCATCGCTGAGTGCTTCGATGAAGACGTAGACGTAGGCCGGACCGCTGCCGGACAGGCCGGTCACGGCGTCCATCAGGTCTTCCGGCACGCGCCCCGCCGCGCCCACCGATTCCAGCATCCGCTGGACGAGCCGTGCGTCCTGCTCGCCGGCGGAGCCGCCCACGGTAAAGGCGGAGGCGGACGCCCCCACCAGGCAGGGCGTGTTGGGCATCACACGAACCAGTCGCACGCCTTCCCCCAGCCGCTGCAGATAGCGGGCCATGGGGATGCCGGCCGCGATGGTGACGACCAGTTGATCATCGCGGATGCGACCGGCCAGCGTGTCGAGGACTGCCTCCATGTGCTGCGGCTTGACCGCCAGCACGAGCACGTCGGCCGCTTCGCACACGGCCGCGGCATCGCCGGCGATCCGCCCGCCGGTGGTCTGCGAGAACGATTCGGCTGCGGATGCGGAAACGTCACAGGCAATGATCCGCTCGGGCTCGACGACTCCGGCCGCCACGATGCCTTTCGCCAGCGCCGTCGCCATCCGCCCGGCGCCAATGAAGCCGATCGTACAGGTTGCCAGATTCGTCATCGTTCGCTCCGCAGTGCGGCGAGCAAGGTGCCACTCACGTTGGTCAAACGACGGTCCGCGCCGCGGGCGGTCCCCCGATTCGCGGTGCTCCGGGGTCGCGTGCTCCGTGCCAAGGCGCGGCCGTATTCAAGGCGCCGACCCGCCCTGCAGGTGCGGCGGAATCGCCTCGCCGGTCATCAGTTCCTCCAGCGTCTGCCGGCGGCGGATCAGGTGCGCCGTGCCGCCGTCGAGCAGGACTTCCGCGGCGAGCGGTTTGGAGTTGTAGTTCGAACTCATCACGAACCCGTACGCCCCGGCGCATTCGATGCACAGCAGATCGCCCACCCGGGCCTGCGGCAGTGCGCGGCGGGCGACGAAGCCGCCTTCTTCCTGGGTGAAGATGTCTCCCGATTCGCACAGCGGGCCGCCGACCACGACTTCCTGCAACGGGCGATCCGCCGCGCTGCCCGGCCGCGGAACGATCGACATCGGATGGTACGCCCCGTACAGGATCGGCCGGGCCAGGTTGTTGAAGCCGGCGTCCACCAGGTAGAAGGTGTTCGCCCCCATCCGTTTGACGGCGCGGATTTCGGCCAGCAGCACGCCGCTTTCGGCCACCAGGTAGCGCCCCGGTTCGATTTCCAGTTCCACCGGATGCCCGAAAGCCTCCTGCAACCGCTGCCGCGTGGCGTCCCACAGTTCGAAATACGCCTGCAGGTCGATCCGTTCTTCTCCGGGGCGGTACGGCACGGGCAGCCCGCCGCCGGCGCTGATCGAATGAATCTGCGGGCCGGCCCGCAGCGCCAGCCGCTCCATCGCCGAGCACACCTGCGCGAGGTGCTCGAAGTCGGTTCCCGAGCCGATGTGCAGGTGCAGTCCCGTCACACGCAGGCCGTACTGGTCGGCCTGGCGGAGGCATTCTTCGAGCTGCTCGTGCCAGATTCCGTGCTTGGACTGTTCGCCGCCGGTGTTGGTCTTTCGGCTGTGGCCGTGACCGAAGCCCGGATTGATGCGAAGCGTGATCTCGCCCTCGGGGTGTTGCTCGCCGTACTGGTCGATCATGTCCGGCGAACCGCAGTTGACGCGGATGTCGTGTTGCAGCACCAGTCGCAGGGCGTCGCGGTCGAAGATGTCGGCCGTGTAGACGATGGGCGGCGGGGAGCCCTGAGGCGTGTAACCGGCCGCCAGGGCGCGAACGATTTCCCCGGCGCTGACGGCGTCGACCAGAGCACCGGCCTGTCGGGCCAGTGCGACGATGGCGATGTTCGAACACGCCTTCTGCGCGTAGCGGATGACGTCGAAGGCGCGCAGTTCGTCGATCCGCTGTCGGATCGTGGTGGCATCGTACACGTAGGTCGGCGTGCCGAAACGTTCGGCCAGTTCGTACAGGTCGAAGCCGGCGAAGTGCGTTCGCAGAGGCGTTTGCGTTTCGGTTTGAGACATCGACGTCCTCTTCGGTCGGCGGCGTGGGCGGCGCCCGCAGCGGATCGCGGCGGTGGTCAACTGCGGTGCCGCGCCAGCAGTTCGGCGATCTGCACGGCGTTGGTGGCCGCGCCTTTGCGGAGATTGTCGCTGACGCACCAGAAACTGAGTCCGTTCGGATGCGACAGGTCGCGCCGGATGCGGCCGATGAACACCTCGTCGCGACCGCTGCATTCCGAGGGCAGCGGATAGCGGCCGTTGGGCGTGTCATCGATCACCGCCAGCCCGGGAAACGACGCGAACAGCTCGCGCGCCTCTTCGGGCGAGATCGGCCGTTCGGTCTCCACGGTGATCGATTCGCTGTGACAGTTGGCCACGGGGATCCGCACGCAGGTGGCGTTGATCTGGATCGTGTCGTCGTGCAGGATTTTCCGCGTTTCATACACCATTTTCAGTTCTTCGCTGGTATAGCCTTCTTCCTTGACGCTGCCGATCTGCGGGATGGCGTTGAAGGCGATGGGGTGCGCGAACGCCTGATACGCGTACGGCTCACCGGCCAGTGCCGCGCGGGTGCCCTCCATCAGGTCCCGCGTGCCCTGCAGCCCGGCGCCGCTGACCGCCTGATACGTGCTGACGATCACGCGACGGACGCGGGCGGCATCGTGCAGCGGTTTCAGGGCAAGGACCATCTGCGTGGTCGAGCAGTTCGGGCTGGCGATGATCCCGCGGGCGTTCAAAGCGTCTTCGGGGTTGACTTCCGGAATGACCAGCGCGACATCCGGCTTCATCCGCCAGTAGCCGGATTCGTCGATGACCGTGGCGCCGGCCTCGACCGCGTGCGGCAGGAAGTCGCGGGCGACGTCATCGGGCGTGCTGGAGATCACGAGGTCGACGTCTTCGAACACCTGCGGTGTCAGCTCCTGGATGGTGTAGTCCTTTCCCCGGAAGCCGATCGTCCGGCCCGCCGAGCGCGCCGAAGCGATGAACTTGAAGTCCTCAGCAGGGAAGTCCCGCTCCTCCAGCAGCCGAACCATGATCCGCCCGACCGCACCGGTTGCTCCCACGACGCCAACTCGTCTGAACACGTTCGTTGACTCCGCTGTTTGGTTCGTTGACTCCGCTGTTTGGAAAGTACCTCGTTCAGGTCCGCGTGCGGACACGCCGACACGACCGCGTCGGCGTGATGCAACCGCCCGGGCTTAGGTTGTGTCTCGCAAGTAGGTTCTGAAGTATCGTTGGATGATGGCGAGCTTGAGCA
>RFHO01000110.1 GCA_003696385.1 Planctomycetota bacterium
CGCGGACACGTCGTGGCGCTGGATCACGTATCGTTTTCGGTGGCGCCTGGCGAGGTCTTCGGGCTGCTGGGGCCCAACGGCGCGGGCAAGACGACGTGCCTGCGGATTCTGAGCACGGTGTTGCAGCCGACGTCCGGAACGGCGCTGGTGGCGGGGTTCGATGTGGTCACATCGCCACAGGAAGTGCGGCGGCGGATCGGATTCATGTCGGGCAACACCGGGGTGTACGATCGGATGACAGCCCGGGAAATGGTGGAGTTCTTCGGGCGGTTGCACGGACTGGACAACCGCATGCTGCAACGGCGGGTCGATGCCATTTTCGAGACGTTGCAGATGCACGATTTCGCCGACGTCCTCGGGTCGAAAATGTCCACCGGCATGAAGCAGAAGGTTTCGATCGCCCGCGCGGTCGTGCACGATCCGCCCGTGCTGATCTTCGACGAGCCCACGACCGGCCTGGACGTGTTGGTGGCCCGCAAGGTCCTGCAGGCGATCGAGCGGTTCCGCGCGCAGGGCAAGTCGATCATTCTCTCCACGCACATCATGCGGGAGGTCGAAAAGCTGTGTGACCGCGTGGCGATCATTCACCGGGGGCGGATCCTGACGCTGGGAACGCTCGAGGAGCTGCGACGGCGTCATGGTCAGGACGATCTGGAGCAGTTGTTCTTCGAATTGATCGACCGGCAGGATGCGATGGCGTCGCCGCAGCCGCGGACGGATCGACGGTCGAAGATTCCGAGGCGAACAAGACACGACGCATGCGTTGGCGAAACGTCCGGCTGATTTTCTACCGCGAGTTGCGGGACCAGTTGCGCGACCGGCGGACGCTGTTCATGGTCGCCGTGCTGCCGCTGCTGCTGTACCCGGCGCTGGGCATCGGCATGATGCAGATGGCCGTGATGTTTCGCGAGCAGCCGCGAACGGTCGTGATTCTTGGTGCCCGCCACCTGCCGGACCCTCCGCTGTTCCAGGGGCGGAAGTTCGTGCGCACGTATTTCCGCATCCCCGACGATGCGGATTCGCTGGACGTGATCGCCGACAGCCTGGTGGACGCCGCGGGCGCCGCCGGCGGACAAGAGGATACGGAGGCTGCAGACCGTTCGGCAGCAGACACGCCGGACCGCACTGCACCGGCGGCGCGGCGGCGGATCGGAACGGATACGGCCGAAGTCCGGGCGGTCGAACGGCAAAGGCTTCTCGACCGATTGAACACCGCGCGCGCGATCGCGGCCCAGTTGCAGCGGCGCGACGCACTGGAAGATCGATTGACCGTGGCGCGAGCGGCCGGAGATACCGACGAAGTGCAACGGTTGACCGGGCAGTTACGCCAAGTACGCCAGGCGATCACGGATCTGTTCGGCCGCGACATTCAGGTCTTGATTCTGGTGCCTGCGGGCTTGCGGGAGAACATCGAACGCGTCGTCCGGACGGATCGGGGGGCGTCGGGCGGCGAAGACGTCGAGCGGGCGGACTATCCGCGGCCCCGTGTCGTGTACAACGTGGCGGATGAGAAATCGCAACTGGCGTTTCGGCGAGTCGACGAAGCCCTGGAAGCGTGGGAAAAGGCCGTCCTGCGACGGAAGTTGCGGGAGGCGGGCATTGCCGAGACGCTTGCCGAACCGGTTCGACCGGACCCGGTGAACGTGGCTGAAGGCAAGGACGTGGCCGCGAATCTGTGGAGCAAGCTGTTCCCGGCGCTGCTGGTGATCATGACGGTCACCGGGGCGTTCTATCCCGCGGTGGATCTGGCTGCGGGTGAAAAAGAACGCGGAACGATGGAGACGCTGCTGATCTGTCCGGCCACGCGGGCGGAGATCGTGTTGGGGAAGTTCCTGACGGTGATGGCCTTCAGTGTGGCCACGGCCGTCCTGAATCTGAGCAGCATCGCCGGGACGGGGCGGTACATGATCTCCATTGGGGGTTCGTCGGTGGTCAAGCTGGGCGATCTGTCGTTTCCCTCGGCGTTGTCGCTGCTGTGGCTGGGCGTTCTGCTGGTACCGCTGGCGGCGCTGTTCAGTGCGTTGTGCCTGGCGCTGGCGACGTTCGCCCGCAGTTCTAAAGAGGGCCAGTACTATCTGACGCCGCTGCTGATGGCGGCCTTGGGGCTGACGGTGGTCTGTCTGTCGCCCGCGGTGGAGCTGTACCCGAAGAACGAACTGTCGGCGTTCTACAGCGTCATGCCGGTGGCGAACGTGGCTCTGTTGACCAAGGCGCTGTTGCTGCATCCGACGAAGCTGGAGGTCTGCGTGTATCTCGTCCCGGTGTTGCTGACCAGCGTGGGCTACAGCCTGCTGGCACTGTGGTGGGCGATCGAACAGTTCAAGAACGAGAGCGTACTCTTTCGCGAAGCGGAGCGGTTCGACTTGCGGACGTGGTGGCGACACGTGTTCCGTGAGAAAGAAGCGACACCGAGTTTCACCGAGGCGGGCTTCTGTTTCGCGATCATCATGTTGTTGAACTTTGCGTCGCTGAAGGTGCTGGGCGGCCAGCTCCTCGCCGCGGCTCCAGGCGAACGCGGCTGGGTGCTGATGAAGCTGCTGGTGCTGCAGCAGCTGGTGATCAACGCGGCGCCCGCGGCGTTCATGGCGCTGCTGCTGACGACCCGACCGCTGGAGACTCTGCTTCTGAGCCGGCCCCGGTGGCGAGACATCGCGGTGGCGGCCGTGTTGGCGCTGGTTTTGCACCCGCTGGCCTACGAGCTGTTGATGCGGCTGCAGTGGTTCTTTCCACAGCTTCCGCCCAGTGCACGACGGGCGGTGATGGTCATGGCCGACCCCGGACAATCGCTGCCGCTGGTATTGCTGGTGTTCGCGGTCGTTCCGGGCGTGTGTGAAGAGCTCGTATTCCGCGGTTTCATGCTCAGCGGATTCCGCCGCTCCCATCGGACGGGGTTGGCGATCGCGCTGGCGGCGGTGACGTTCGGTGCGATGCACATGATCCCGCAGCAGGTGTTCAATGCGTCGTTGCTTGGGTTGGTTCTCGGGCTGCTGGCCGTGCGCTCGGGCAGCCTGTTCGTTCCCATCACGATGCACGTGCTGTTCAATGCGGCCAGCGTGGTCCAGATGCGGATCGCCGGTCGATGGGCCGAATCTCCGCCGCATTGGCTGCATTCCGCATGGGTGCGACCATGGCTCGGTGTGGACGCATCGGGCATCCGTTACCATTGGCTCACAGTTGTCATCGCGGCGGCGATCGCGACCTGGCTGCTGCGTGGCCTGCTGCGCGGGGATACGTCCGCATCAGGCAGCGGGCTCCCGGGTCTGCGGAGCCGTTCACCACTGGTTGCCCGCTGAGCAGCTTTGGGGGGGGGGGAAAGTGGTGCGTGGGAAGAGGGGTGCGTGATGTC
>RFHO01000557.1 GCA_003696385.1 Planctomycetota bacterium
CTCGGCGTGGATCGGCCGAACTATCCGTACCACCACAACGATCCCGAAAACATCCTCTTCAGCACCTGCCTGCAGTGTCACACGGCCTGCCCGATCAAGTGCAAGCTGCACCGGTTCGAAGACGGCTCCGCCGCCATCGTCAAGATCGACGGCAACCCCTACTGCCCGCAAACGTTTTTCCCCAATGTCCCCTACCGGGCCAAACTCTCCGACCGCGTGAAGGTGCAGGAACTCTATCACCGCGAACTGCCCGTCGCGCAGGTCGAGGGACGCATCTGCCCGAAGGGGCAGGCCGGTGTCCAGACGCAGTACGACCCCTACCGCCTCCGCAAGGTTCTCAAACGCGTCGGCCCACGCGGCAGCCGCCGCTGGAAAACGATCTCTTTCGAACAGGCCGTGCAGGAAATCGTCGAGGGGGGCGACCTGTTCGGCGAAGGCCACGTGCCCGGGCTGCGAGATCTGTATGCCCTGCGGGACCCCGAGCTGTCACGACGCCTGGCCGAAGACGCCCGCAAGGTCGGCCGCAAGGAAATGACCGTCGAAGAGTTCCGGCGCAAGCACGCCGACCATCTCGACCTGCTGATCGACCCGGACCACCCGGACCTGGGGCCGAAAAACAACCAGTTCGTCTTCCTCGCCGGGCGGATCGAGCACGGCCGCAAGGAACTGATGAAGCGCTTCACGCACGACGCCTTCGGCTCGGTCAACGCCTACGAACACACGACCATCTGCGAACAGTCCCACCACATCGCCTTCGACATGGCCACCAAGCCCTATGCCGGCGGCAAGTGGGGCAAGGGCAAGACGCACATGAAACCCGACTTCGAGAACGCCGACTTCGTGGTGTTCTTCGGAACCGGCGCCTTCGAAGCCAACTTCGGGCCGCCGCTGCTGGGCGGGCTCGTGTCCACCAACACCGTCGAGCGGGGCTTCAAGTACGCCGTGATCGATCCCCGCTGCTCCAAGACCGCGGGCAAGGCGTGGAAATGGGTGCCCATCGCGCCCGGCGGCGACCTGGCCTTCGCGATGGGCATGATGCGGTGGATGATCGAAAACGACCGCATCGACCGCCGCTTCCTGCAGGCTGCCAACCTCGCGGCCGCCCAACAGAACGGCGAGACGGCCTTCACCACGGCAACGTACCTGGTCAAGTTCATCCGCGACGATGCGGGCGAACGCCCGGGACCGTACCTGCGGGCCAGCGAAGTCGTGATCGACGGCAAAGCACTGGGAACCGCTGACCAGTTCGTCGTCCGCGCCGACGGGCAACTGGTAGCGGTCGCCGCGGACGATGCCACGCCGGTGTCCGGCGAGCTGGAAGCGTCCGCGGAGGGCGTTTCGGCCGACGGCACCCCGTGGCGGGCAACGACCGCCTTCGCGCTGTGGAAGCAGCGGCTGATGGAACGGTCCCTGGACGAATACGCCGAACTGGCCGGCATCGATGCCGAACTGGGCGGAGCCGCGACGATCGCCGAGATCGCCCGCGAGTTCACCAGACACGGCAAACGGGCCGTCGCCGAGTTCTACCGCGGTCCGGCCCAGCACACCAACGGCTACTATCAGTGCCAGGGACTGATCCTGCTCAATCTGCTCGTCGGCAACTGCGGATGGAAGGGCGGCTGGTCCGCCGGAGGAGGCCATTACCACGAATCTGGAGGCAAGCCGGCCAATCCGTTCGATTTTTCCAAACTGCATCCCGACAAGCTGACCGCCTTCGGCCCGCCGATCTCCAAGGAGAAGACGCGGTTCGAAGACACCACGCTGTTCGAGGGCCGCTACGACGCCAAACGGCCGTGGTACCCCTTCACCTCCAACGTCTATCAGGAAGTCATCCCGGCCGCCGGCGACGGGTATCCCTATCGCATCGGATGCCTGTTCCTTCACAAGGGCACGCCCGTGATGAGCTGCCCGGCCGGCCACAAGCAGATCGAGATCCTCCGCGACCCGAAAAAGATCCCGCTGTTCGTCGCCTGCGACATCGCCATCGCCGAAACCTCGATGTACGCCGACTACATCATCCCCGATCTGTCGATCTGGGAACGCTGGGGAACGCCCCACATCACGCCGGCGATGCTCACGCGAGTCAGCAAGATCCGTCAACCGGTCGCTCAGCCCGTGCCGGAGATCGTCGAGGTCGACGGCGAGCCACTGCCGCTGTGCATGGAGACGTTCCTCATCGCCGTCGCCAAGCGACTCGGACTCAGCGGCTTCGGCAAGGACGCTTTCGGTCCCGGGATGCACTTCGATCGCCCCGAAGACTTCTATCTCAAGATGGTCGCCAACATCGCCAACGGGGATGCCGTCGACGAGGCCGGTCGGCCGGTCGAAGCCGCTCCGCCCGCCGACGACGAGGAACTGGAACTGTTCCGCAAGGCCCGCCGGCACTTGCCGCCGGCCGTCTTCGACGAAAGCCGATGGCGGCGAGCCGTCGGAGGCGACGAACTCCGCTGGCGGCGTGTGGTCACCGTGCTCAATCGCGGCGGGAACTTCGAGGACTGGCAACGCCGCTACGACGGCGAAAAGCAGCGGCACGCCTACCGGGGACCGTTCAACTTCTACGTCGAGCCCGTCGCTCTGCAACGCAACGCCATGAACGGCGAGCCCTTCGACGGACTCCCGCGGCTGGAACCGATCCGCGACGCCCGAGGCAACCCGATCGAGGATGCCGAGTATCCGTTCTGGCTGAGTACCTACAAGGACATCCTCGGTGGTCAATCACGCACCGCGCCCGCGGACGGCTGGCTGACCGAAATCTTCGGCGACGAACACGGCAACCGCATCCTGATCAATCGCCGCGACGCCCGCCGACTCGGATTGCGCAACGGCGACCGCGTGCGGCTGACCTCTGCCACGCTCCCCGATGGCCGGTTCACCATCACCGACGGTCAGACCCGCGAGATCACCGGGCTCGTCCAGATCATGGAAGGCATCCGGCCGGGTACGGTGTCGGTGTCCTGGCACTTCGGCCACTGGGCTTACGGTTCCGACGACGTCGAAATCGACGGGCAGATCGTCCACGGTGATCCGTCCCGGGCACGCGGAATCAATCCCAATCCGCTGATGCGCGAGGACACCTCAGTGGGCAACGTGTGCCTGACCGACCCGATCGGCGGCAGTGCGTCCTACTACGACACGCGGGTGCGCATCGAAAAGCTCACCCCCACCGCAAACCACGCTTCATGACAGACGACCTCCGCCCGAACCGCATACCGTCTCATCACGACACCACGGAGCGCCAGCGCGACCGCCGTCGCACGAACCGCGGAGTCTTGCCGCTGCAGCCGCCGCCGGCTCCAGAGTGGCCGCCGGTCCGCGCCGTGGCCGTGCCGGAGTTGCCACCGCTGGTCGGGAGATCGACCAACCGCGCGACGCAATGGCCACCGGCGGCTGCGAGTGGGCCGTTGGCACGCACCGTGCCTGATGTGGACGCGGCGTCATCGGCGGATGTGCTCTCCGTGGCGGTCCGTTGAGTGTCGGCGCTTGCCGTCGCCGACGCGGAGCCGCTGATGTGGGTCGAGGTGCCGTTCGTGCCGGGCTGGCCGCCAGCGGTCGTCGTGCTGTTTGCGGATGTGGATGTGGTGGATGTGGTGGTCGCGTCGGTGTCGCCGCCGGCATCGGCGTCCGATGACGGGCCGGCGGTGTCCGACGA
>RFHO01000558.1 GCA_003696385.1 Planctomycetota bacterium
CGAGAGCGAGCGGAAACCACACGGCTTGCCGGTACCGCCAGACGGCGCCCGGCGAGACACCTCGTTCGCCCAAGAATGCGAATTCCCCGTCGCGCCAAGCTCCGCAGCAACTGGCCGCGCCCAGAACGGCCGGTAGGCAAAGCAACCACACCCGCAGACTGTAGAACCGCGACCACAAACCGGAAAGATCCGACGGTTGCGCCAAAGGATTTGGTCGAAAGGACTGGACCACAGCCTGAGTGGCGAACACACCCGCAATGACCGCCAGAGGCGCCACCCACCACGCTCGGCGGATTTCCAATGTCAGCAAGCGGCGACGAAGCCGCCCGGCCGGTGAGGCTCGACCCAAGTCATCCGGCCAGCTTTGGCTTCGGACCAAAGCCGGCGCCAGGCCGCTCAGCCGCCGCCTTAACACGCGTCGCCATTCCTCCGCCAGCGAAGAGAGTCTCACGCCCGCTCGTCGTTCCCGGCCTTCCAGCCAGTACGCGGTGAGCAGACAGTCCGAGACGGCCAGCACGCCGACCAGAGCCGTGCACACGGCAAACACGCGGCCGAAAATGTCTGGGTACTCGGCCGCCTCACCAAAACTCATGGCGTTTCCCAAAAGGAGGTTGGCCGCCGCAAAAGCGGCAGCCAGCGAGGCGGCCGCTCCAAGGACCGCTGCCGCGATTGCGTGACGCACCAGCTTGGCGAACAGACTCCCCCACAGAACGAGCGACACCAAAAAAAGACACCAGAACGCCAGGACACGCACTGTCGCCGGTTGAGACAGGCGACTTGCAAGCAGCGACCCGTCTGACCAGACGGCGTCGGCCGCAACAAACAGGACCGCCGACACCACCACCGACAAAACCGTCGCCGCCGTCACCGCACCAGTCTTGCACAGCCACAGAGCACCCGGCGGGACGCCCAATTGCCGCAGGAAGCCGTCGGTGCGCTCGTCGGTTTCGCGACAGTACACCAGCACGGCACCGCCCAGCGAGACAGCGATCGGCACAAAGAAGATGGCGCTCAGCACGAGCTCGCCGCTTTGCGCTCGCAAGATCAACGCCAGCAAGCCCGGCAAGAATCCAACAAGAGCTGCAAGCACCAACGGCCGCAACCAATGGAACTCTTTCCACACCAGTGACCGAACCATTTGTAAACGCATTGCCGGCCTCCCCGTCCAGAAGGCGAATCTCGCCAGCGAGCGAACCACGCACTCGCAAACCCCGGGCTCGCGGAATGTCGCGAGTGCTCAGTCACAGACATCTTGCGGCTTAGCCCTGCTGCATGTGCAGGTTGTTCCTCTTTGAAAGCGAAGACGACGCCAAACCTCAGCCACCCTTCTCCCCCGTTGGGGGAGAAGGTGCCCGAAGGGCGGATGAGGGGGCGACGCAGGACTAAAACACGGCTTTCCGGCGTTGCGGTCACAAGCCCTCACCCGGCTCGCTTCGCGAGCCACCCTCTCCCGCCGCGGCGGGAGAGGGAACTTGCGCTGTGCGCGAGTCTTCGAAGCGCTGTGCGCAGGTCTCCGACCCGGCCCACTTGCGGGAGACCTGACGGTCTCCGTTTCGGCGGGGGCGGGAGACCCGCGCCGAGCGCGAGCACACCCGCGCCGAAACATCATCTCCCACTACTCCCCGTCGCTCTTTTCCGCCACGTCCGCCGTCTCCTTCGTTTCCATGTACGCCAGAAACACCTCTTCCAGCGACGGTACGCGGACGGACACGTCCGCAACGGAAACTTCCGACTGCCACCGCCGGAGCTGTTCGTCGTTGACGTCTCGCAGCAGTGTTCGCCATTGACGGTCTTGGCGAACCGCTTGAATGATCTTTCCCGGCAGCGGCACCTCCGACTGCCCGTCCCGCAGCGTGACCGTGACCTCACGGACCGACCGCTTCAGCTCTTCCACCCGCTCGACCAGCACCAACCGGCCGGAACGGAGAATGGCGACCACGTCGGCTACCCGTTCGACGTCGTCAATCAGGTGGCTGGAAAGCAGCACCGTACGACCCGCCGCCGCAACCTCCACGACGCTTTCCAGGAAGTCCCGCCGAGCCATGGCGTCCAGACCGGCGGTCGGTTCGTCCAGCACCAGCAGCGGCGGCTCGTGAGCCAGCGCCAATGCCAGAACCACCCGTGCCCGCTGACCGCGAGACAGCTCGCGAATCCGTTTCCCGAGCGGTACGTCGAATTGACGAATCAGCTCGCGAAAGCGGGGCAAGTACGGCACGTCGTAAAAGCCCGACGCAAACCAGCCGAGCTGCTCGACCGTCATCCACTCGTACAACGCCGGCCGCTCAGACACGTAACCCACCCGCTGCCGGATCGTTCGACTGTGTCGCTGGCTGTCCAGGCCGAGAACTTCCGAACGGCCCGCGTCCGGCCGAAGCAGCCCAAGCAGAATGCGAATGGCCGTGGTCTTGCCCGCGCCGTTCTCGCCCAGCAGCCCCACCACGGTCCCTTCTTCGGCCTGCAACGTGAAGTCGACCAGGGCTTCCACCGAACGAAATCGCTTGTAGACGTGCTCAAACCGAAAGGCGATCGACATCCGCCGGGCCCTCCCGAAAAGTTGAGGCATCACGACGAGCCACGCCGTCCGCGACTGCGCGACAGCAACCGCAACTGCTTCTCAACCAGCTGCCGCAGCTCCGCTTCCGACAGCCCACTCTGAGCGGCTTCCTCCAGGACTTGCCGGAGCCGCTCCTCAAGAAGCTTCACCCGTTCCTTGCGACAGTACGCCGGAGCGTCCTCCGTGACGGCCAGCCCCGTACCCCGCACCCGGCGCAGAACGCCCTCGGCCTGCAGCTCGCGGTACGCCCGAGCGACCGTGTTCGGGTTGACAGCCGCCTGCTTGGCCGCCTCCCGCACCGACGGCACCAGCTCACCCGGGCGCAACGCGCCGCTGGCAATGGCGAACTTCACCTGCCGCACAATCTGGTCGTAAATCGGCAGGCCGTTGTTGGGGTCAATGGTAAGAAGCACGCGAACGACGTCCCTCGATTACTTCGAACTGATCGTTGCTTTTCGGCCCTGTCTCCACGGCCATGCCTTGCTTTCCTTCTGGCGTTCGCTCGCACCAAGCCCGTGGCGCTTGCTCCGCTCTCCTTTTCCCCTTGCCAGACCGCTTGAGATGGCCCCGAAATCCAGCTCCCAGCCAAACGGATCGACCGGCGGCGGACTCGCGGTCGCACCGTCCCGGCGGCCGACATGGTGTACTATTTAGATAGTATACCATGCCAGCTCAGCCGTCAACCCAACTCACTGAGAATCGCGCCGTCGTGCGCGAATCGGAGCGCCACCGACAGTCACCGAAGTCACCGGTCAAGGCTGCTCCGGGCTTTGGCCGGTCGCAGGCAACGGGCACTTGTCCGCAAGCCGCAGTCGTTTGCCTCCGCCCGAAACGCGTCGATCGTCACACGGGCCGTGGACGCGCGTTCGCACAAGCACAGGACTCGCCGTTTGCCGCAGAGCTCCAGCACGGGATGCCGTTGCCTATCGCAGCGAGCAGATACGGTGAGCGACGTTGACCGGCAGGAAATCATTCGCCGAAGGCGTTCCGCTCCATATGGCCACTGGGGACGGCATGCGGCAGGTTCGCCCGACGCGCGACTCTGCCCACGCACCTGTCAGACACCACTCGGAGCGTTTGACACGGCGTTTAACGCCACGTGAAGGCGGCCACTTGTCGCTCCGTGGCAGCCAAAGAACCGGCGTCCCTTTCGTCCGGGCAGTGAATCTCCCGACGCACGCGAACCGCATCCAGCACGGGATTGCGGGCAGCCCCCAGCATCCGCACGGACAGCCGCGGCCGCTCGCACTGCCGCACAGTCGGTCGATCAAAGCACTCCTACGCTCGCTCCACCAGTCGCAGCGTCAGCACGAGCAACCCACCGTCTCCGGGTCGGAATCGAGTTTCCCACCGGCGCCCTGCAGCCGTTTGCCGGGCCGACGCCGGTTGGTGCGCCTCCGGACCGGACCCGGCGAACCCTACCGTCGTCGTGGATGATGTGCGGCGGCATAAATGTCGGCGCAGACAGTTTGATTCTCCGCGCGTCCCCGCTTCGATCCTGCGTCGGACAGACGTTGCACGCGACCACGGGCCTGGCAACACCGCCAGCCCGAGTCGCGTCGTCGACTTGCCCCGGATTGTCTTTCCCCGTCGCTGAACGGACGCCGACAGGTGAACATTCCCGGTACGACATCGGACGATTGCCGGAGCTTTACGGACCCACGGACCACCAGTAGACTCCCCCTGTGAATCTCTCCCATGTGGTGGTTGAGCAGCGAATGCTGTTTTCAGGGAGCCGCCCCCTGCGGTCCACCGGCTCGGCCGACCCGGTGGTGACTGTCGAGCGCCGCTCCGCGTCGAGGAGCTTGCCCGTCATAGAATCGGCGGTCACGACCGGGCGTAGCGAGGTGCCCACCGACCGAACTCGGCGGATTTTCGCAAGCGACTGCAGGAAAAGCACTCGGGGCCGTAGCTCAATCGGTCAGAGCAGCGGACTCATAATCCGTTGGTTGGGGGTTCGAGTCCCTCCGGCCCCATTGCCCGGCTGGCCAGGATCCCACTGGACGCCGCGCGTGGGCAGGATCCACCAAACGGCCCTGTGGCCAGGATTCCGCGGGATGCCGCACGTGGGCGGGATGGCAGGATGCTCAAGACGCCACGCGTGGGCAGGTGCTCCGGACGCCGCGCGTGGCCAGGAACTCCGGACGCCGCGTGGTCAGGATCCACCAGACGCCCCCGTGGCCAAAGTGCCGAAGACGCCTCCGTGGCCAAGATGCTCAAGACGCCCCTGTGGCCAGGATCCGCCCGACGCCCCCGGGGCCAAGGTGCTCAACACGCCCCGGTGGGCAGGAGCCACCAGACGTCGCGTGTGGCCTCTGCGTATTGCCGCTGCTGCTGCGGCGGTGAACTGATACGTCGTGCGATCGGACGACACGACGCCGCGTGTGGGCTCCGCGCACCGCTGCGGCGGTTGCCTGACTGTGGTTTTTCGGGGGCCGGGTGGAGCGGCGGTGTGGATGGGACAACGAGGCCTCGACGCTTCTCGGCAACCTGACCCGCGTTTTCGTTTCCGTCATCGAAGCAAGCCCGTGAACGGACACCATCCCGACGCCGCCACCGCGGAAGTGGAGTTTCAGCGTTTCGCCTTCGAGGGTCAGGCGTTCGGCCGCTGGAAAAAGAAGATGGTCTTCGCGTGGGGTGGACTGCCGGGCGAAACGGCCCTCGTGCGGGTGACGCGCCGCAAACGCCGGCGGCTGGACGGTGTCGTGCAGCAGGTTCTGGTTCCGTCGGCGGAACGCGTGGCCCCGCGCGAGGATCACTTCCTGAGCTGCTCGCCGTGGCAGATTCTCGATCCGGCCCGCGAGGCGCACTACAAGGCGGACGCGGTACGCCGCCTGTTCGAGCAGCGCCATGAAATCTCCCTGCCCCAATTCGACCTGATCGACGGGGCCCCGTTCGGGTACCGCAACAAACTGGAGTTCAGCTTCACGCAGACCGCGACGGGGCTGTCTCTGGCGTTTTACCGTCGCGGCGGGCACCGGGAAAAGACGCCCATCGACGGCTGCCTGCTGGGCTGTGAGCCGCTGAACGTCGTCGCGCGGGCGTTCACGGAGGCTCTGAACGCAGCCGGGATCGTCGCCGAAAGCCTGAAAACTCTGATGGTCCGCTGCTCGCGTGCGGGACACGTGACGGCGGCGCTGTTTCTGCGTGAGCGGATCGCCGCGGACCGGCTGCGTGCGCTCGACGAGTGCCTGCGTGGTCGGCTGTCGCATCGCGGGGAACGATCGGACGCGGCTGCCGGTGCCTCGTCCGAGGCGGATTGCGGCGCAGACGGCGGGGGCAGGGACGTTCGCACCGGGCGGGGCGAGGCTTCGGCGGCTGCAACGCTGATCGGGTGGCGGGCATACTTCTCGGATCCGCAGTCCCCGGCGTCCGTGGCGACCGAGGCGCTGTACGGCTGGGGAGAGGACGTCCTGGAGGAGAGGCTGAACACGGCCCGGCTGCGGTTTTCCACTCGCAGCTTCTTTCAGGTGAACGTGCCGGTGTTCGAAGAAGCGTTGCGGGAGATTGCCGGCCACGTGCTGCCGGGGTTGCCGGTCGTGGACGTTTTCTGCGGCGTCGGCACGCTGGGAATCGCCGTGGGTCGAGAAGGCACGGTGTTCGTCGAATCCGATCCGGAATGCGTGCGGTTCATCGAGGAGAACTGCCGGATCAACGGTCTGCGTGATTTTCGCGTGGTCGCCGGGCCGGCCGAGAAGACGCTTCCGCCGATACCGGCCGAATCGACCGTGCTGCTGGATCCGCCGCGGGCCGGCTGCCATCCGAAGCTGCTGCGGCAGCTCGCCCAA
>RFHO01000111.1 GCA_003696385.1 Planctomycetota bacterium
CTCTGATAGCCGGCTTCGTAGGCCTTCGTCGCGGCGGCCTTGTCGCCTTTCTCGAAGGCCGCGGCCAGCGCAGTGAGTGCCTGCTGATACTCCCGCGCCATCGCCTGCCACTGCGGCACCAGTTTCGGATCCTTGACCTCGTGGGTGTCGGCGTACATGGCGACGCCCAGCACGGCCAGTTGGGTTGCGGCCGCGGCATCGGCCTTCGGATCGCGCGATCGCCGCAACGATCGCCGCAGCTTGGTGAATGTGACTTCGATGTGCTCCATCATGTCGTGCATGCCGCACAGTTTGGCCCAGTCCGCCTGTGCGTTTCCGCCAGTGGCCTTGCCGGCCAGAGCGTCTTTCGCCAGGGCCAAGGCTTTCTTCGCATCGGCGTGGGTGGCGGCCTTCTGCAGAGCGAGCCCGGCCTCGCGCAGCGCGATTCCGCGGGCGCTCCACTGCTTGCCGGATTCGGCCAGTGCCTGCCCGACAACGGCCAGCACGGCCGCCTGACGTTTGACGTACTTCCGGTTCGCTGCGTACTCACCGGCGTCCTCCAACAATGCCGAAGCCTTTTCGATCGCCAGTTCTGCGGCGGCCACGAGTTGTTCGGGCGTGGCCACTTTCGATACGGCGATCGGGGCCGCGGCAAGACTGCACACCGCCGCGAATCCGCACAGGATTCGACACAATGTGTTTTTTCGGTTCGACTTCATGGCTGTCCTCTCGATCGCGGGTGAACAACTACGGCGGGACGATCCAAGCCATGAGGAGCGCCCCCGGCACGGCCGGCGATCCGCTGAAAGTAACGGTCATGTTCCACTCGGCGTCGTCACCATCCCCGGCAACAGTTCGCACAGGCGCCGACGTGCCGCTTCCAGTCGCTTGGTGATTTCTTCTTCCGGCTGGTCCTTGATCAGTGCGATTTCGGCGATTTCGTAGCCGTCGACCACGTGCAGCAGCAGCACCTCACGCTCTTCCGGATTGAGCTTCGCCAGGGCCGCGGCGAGCCTTTGGTTTTGTTCACGTTCGTCCAGCTCGTCCCACACATCCGTGCTTTCGGCATCGGGGATGAGGTCGGCCAGCGTGATCGGCTCGCTCTGCTTGAAGATCCGCTCGAGCCAGAAATCGACTTCCTCGACGTCTTCATCCGGGGTGAGCGGCTCCCCTTCCACCTGCTGCTCTGCTTCGGGAGGCAATTCCGTATCGAGCACGGGCTGTTCCTGAGCCTGCGCGCGCAGTTCTTCGATCCGCTGGTTGGCCAAAGTCGTCAGCCACAGCTCCAGATCGAGGTGCTTCGGTCGCTCGGCAAACTGTTCCCATGCTCGCAACAGGACGTCGTCGACAATGTCCCGCGGCGTGACCTCGCCGCGTCCGATCACGCCTTCCAGCTCCAGCAGCTCCAGTTGATGCCGGGCATAGTCATAGACGTGTCCCATCAGAGGCTCGAGCAACTGGAAGAAGGCCTCCTTGCGGTTGGCCGCGCGGTCCTGCTCCAGCAGCGGCCCGGCCGCGGACAGGTTTCGCCGTTGTTCGCGCCGCCGCCGGTACACGTAGTCCTTGCGCACCAGCTCCTTGTGCTTTTTCACCTCGCGGACCAGCGTATCGAGTGTCTTTTCGATCGCTTCGGTCAGCGAAATCCCCAGTTCGTGGGAAGCCAAGGTACCAGTGGGAAGCTGCAGGACGCCTCGGATCTCCCATTTGTCGTTCTTCATGCGATACAGCGTCAGTCGCAGCTCAACCAGCGCGGGGTTGTACTTCTTCAGCAGCTTTTCCAGACGCCCCTGTTTGGCCTCCAGGTAGGCTCGCGCCCGTTCCTTGTCGGCTTCCTCGCAGTCGCGGAACACCCAATGCGTCTTCATCGTTATGCTCGCTCCTCAAGGTCGATGGTTCGCTTTCGGATCGCCGTGGTTACAGATTTCATTTGCAGCGCCGGGCAGGCCAGGCGGCCGGTCACGTACATTGAGTCGCAGGTGCCGTCCGTCTCGCGAGAATTGCCCCCGCCCGGCGTCGTCGCCACTCCGGGGGCTTCCCCCTGCAACCTGTGTACCGAAGCGATATCAAAACTGCGTCACGCCAAACGAAGGACGGCAGACGGTGTGACGTCCGAGAATGGTGTGTCCGCAGTGAACAGGCATCCGGCGTTTCGGTGCCGCTCTCGCTGTGCGTCCGACATGTGCTCCACGGCCGTCGTCAAAATGATCTTCGGCTTGTCGGCCACGCGCATCAGCAGCGGACACGTCACCCGCGGCGACAGTGGCGTCTGCCACATTGTCAGCATCGCGCCGTCCGACAGACGAAACTGGCACGCCTGACCGTACTGGGGATCGCCGGGGTTGTAGAACGCAATGATCACGGATTCGCCGTCCGGAGCCAGCACCATGCCGTCGGGATAGTCGTCCCGGTCCCGCAGATCCAGAACCACCCGGCGGTTGCTCAGCGCTGGGGGATCCAGGTCGAAGTCATACGCCGCCACGGTGCGCGTCGGCGTGTCGATGTCCAGCAGCAGACGGCGTTTGGAGCTTCCGTCCGGGTGGGGCAGGACGACTTTACCATTGGAGCACGTCTGACCATCCAGCAGGCGGAACAGCCGCCCGTCCTTTTGCCGCCAGAAATACAGCGATGCCTTCGGCTCCTTGAATTCCAGATCCTTCGTCCCGAAGACGATCCCATGCTCGAAGACGATGCCGTCGTTGATGATCGTCCCGTCGACGTCGGCGTCGACCTCAGGCGAGATCTCGCGGATGTCCTCGCGGCGCAGGTCGGCCAGGACCAGATGGCGTTCCAGGCCGATCACGAACGTGTCGTCGGCATCGGTCGGGTAGGCGAAGCCCGGTCGACCGTCCAGGTCCCACGATTCGTTCTCGCCGCTGTCCACCGACAGAATGTTGATCGATCCCTGCGGGACATCCGGACCATGCTGAATGGCGACCCACGAGATGCGCGTCGGCGCGCAGACGTGCGGTCCTTCGGGCAGAAACCGCAATTCATCGACCGGTGGCCGGTACAGCACGTCGGCACAAAAGGTCTTCATACGTTCCCATCCGTCTCCACACACAGCCTGGGGACACTGCTCGCCCCGCGCAGTTTCGCAGCGGCATCGTACCAGCGTACCGGGCCCGGCGGTACCGATGGACCGCAGCCCCCGTACGAAAGCGGGCTGGGCCGGGATACCGTCCGGTTCGCCCACCGGCCGGCATCGCGGACCGACCGCAGCGGAAGCCGAACTCCTCACGGAGGTGAACTTCTGCGTAGCCTCATCGGCACTCAACGACCTTTGGAGCGACGAACCGGCCAGGGACGCACGCCCACGCGGTCGGCCCAATCCTGCCATTTGCGGGCCAGCCGACGCACGACGTCCGGATGCTCGGCGGCAACATCGTGCACCTCCGTGCGGTCCGCGCGCAGGTCGTAAAGCTCCCACGGGCCCTTGTGGTCCGCAACCAGCTTCCAGTTCCCCTCGCGGATCGCCCGGTTGCCCTGGTGCTCCCAGTAGAGCGTCCGTGATTCGACCGGCCGGCTCGGATCGCGGAAGACGGGGACCAAACTGCGACCTTCCAGGGGATACAGCTCGACGCCATCGTGCTGCGACGGATATCTCGCCCCCGCCAGTTCCGCGCAGGTCGGCATCAGGTCGATCACGTGACCGACGTGGTGAGCGATCGTGCCACGAGCGGCGATACCGTTGGGCCAGTGTGCGATGAAGGGCGTGGCGATGCCGCCTTCGTGCGTATTCATCTTGAACCGCCGGAAGGGCGTGTCGCTGGCATTGGCCCATTCCAGCCCCACGCTGGCATAACTGCGCGGCGAACCGATCGGAGCGTCCGGGTCGCCGCGTCGGAATCCGCCGGGACCGCCCTCGGCGGAGCAGCCGTTGTCCGACAGGAAGACGATCAGGGTGTCTTCCAGCGCGCCATGATCGCGCAGGCA
>RFHO01000559.1 GCA_003696385.1 Planctomycetota bacterium
CGCCTACAACCTCGCCGCCCTGGAATACGGCCGTGAACTCCTCGGGCCGGACGATCTCGATGCGGCGATGCCCCGGCTGGTCCGCGACGGCTGTGTGGACTTCGCCCAGTGCAGTCCCACGATCCAACGACAGATCGTGTTGCGCTGCGTCCGCGATCCCGCAGCCGCCGCCGAGATCCTCGAACGCAACCCGCCGTTGCGGTTGGCCGAACCAACGACCGTCTCCACGCAGGCCGAGGTGATTGCGCGCAACCGCGACCGCATCACGGCCCAGTACGGCCTGGAAGCCTTCGGGCGACGGTTGCTGCGCGTGTACGAACGTCTGGCGACAGCGCCGGTGGAAACCGTCGTCGCCGCACCGCCCCGCGCGCAGGTGGTGCTGGATCGGTTCCTCCGCCTCGAACGCGTTTATCCGGTGCGCTTCGCGACCGACTGAAGCCCGCTCCGCGCCACGGCCGGCCGAAGCCCGGTGCACGGCGCGCGATGCGCGGCTTCCCGCCTGCCGATCGTCGGCGGCGTCCCGTGCGGCCACGTCACACCGCGTGCCGGCGGGAACGGCAGCGAACCGAACTGCGCGTCACAGCCAGGCCACGACCGCACACAGCGTCAACAGGGCGTCGTCCACGGTCGGACGCCACCGGCGCCGCCGCGTCAGTTCCAGCAACCGCCCCGTGGGACAGCCGAAGCGACAGTACCCCATCGGAACCAGTGCGGACAGCACCAGCGTCCCGGCCAGCAGAACGAACGAAACCGCTCCGGCCACCTTCCAGGAATACCCGTCGAATGGCTCCAGATACACCAGCGGCACCGCGAGATGCCCGCGAGCGGCCAGCGTCACTACCACCAGCAGCAGGGCCGGTACGACCGACAGAGCCCGCTGCGCCTGGACCGGCAGCCGGTACCTCGGCAGCGAGAGACGAGCCAGCAGCTGCTGTGCCGCCCCGTGCGGACACAGTCGCATGCAGTAGACGTTCCTCCCCCGCAGCAGCGGGCTGGCCAACGCGATCAGCGCCAGCGCAACCAGGCCCGCCGCGCCCCGCTCGGGCACTCCGTGCTGCAGCCACCCCACGAACATGGCCTGCGAGAGCACCTGACCGCTGAAAAAGCCGACCGCCACAATCACCACGACCGCCCGCGCCACGGCCGATCGCTGCCGCAGCGGACGGACCAGAAGCGTCATCGCGACGAACGCCGCCGCCCCAAGGGTCACCAGGTCCGCGACGCTCACAAAGCGCCGCCAGTCCCACCGCGCCCTGCGGCGGCGGGCCGCCGCCTCCCGTCGCCGCAGGACCGCCCGTGCGGTCGTGACCAGCCCCTCGGCCACGGTCAGGCTGGTGATCGTCGCTCCCGAAACACCTTCGACCTGCTCGGCCTCCAGATCCGCAGCCGCCAGGCTCTGCAGCGATCGCCCACCGAGCCACGTGGGGAAATACAGGTCCTCCTGCACATATCGCACGTACGGTTGATTGTCGTACGACTCGCGCAGTCGCCATCCGATGATCCGATCGCCCGGGTCCAGTGCCAAAAGACACTCGGTCGGCCCCTGATAGCCGATCACGTTGTCGGCATACGGGCTCGTACGGATCACCGTGCCCAGCGGGCGTCCCGCGCGATCCCGCACGATCAGCCAGCCCGGCACGATGTCGCTGTGCACCAGCTCGGCCGCCTCGGGGAACCACTCCCGCACTTCGTCGAGTTGCACTGGACGGCGGAACTTCAGCGAGCCGGTCCAACCGGCGAATTTGCGTCCGATCGCTTCCAGCGCCGCCAGACTCGTCAACGTCGCGCCGCTGACCGGTTCGACGTCCGCCAGTCGACCGCCGACGTCTTCCAGCGGCACTCCGCGCAACGCCAGCAGGAACCGGTCGTCGCGGCGCACCGCCGCCACGTGATCCGGCGTGTCACCGCTCGAGAGAATCGCAAGCCCCAGAATCCGCCGCTGCGAATCGGCCGCCAGCAACACGTTGGTCGGACCGGAAAACCCGATCACCGTGTCGCCCTGCGGCGACGTTTGCCAGACGTACCCGAGCAGGCCATCGGCGGCGCTGAGGACCTCCCACCCGTCCAGCTCGGCATTCCACCGCAAACCTTTGGCCGTCGGAAAGAACACCCGCACCTCCGACAGCGCCGGGAACGCCTCACCGCGGCTGGCGGCCCGCGAAACGGCATGGTGCCGGATCCCCCAGCCGGTCAGCGCAATCAGCACAAGCCGCAGCAGAAAGCCGGCGGCGCCGACGGACCGGCGGACGTGGCCGTGACGATGCGAGGGCTCCGCGGCGGTCATCGATCCAGCGGCAGCAATTGAACGGCGTCCGCGTGTACGATACCGCCGGCTTTTTCGGTTTTCAGCGTGACGCGAACCTTCTGGCCGCTGCGGAGCACGACCCGCGCCAGCTCGATGAAGCCCTGCGGCAGCGGCGGCTTTTCCCGCATATTGACGCGGACGACCTGTTCACCGGACGGCATGCTGATGTGAACCGGCACGGCGGTTCCGCGATTGGGGTGCGCACCATACGCCAAACGCAGCGAGAAGGTGCCGTCCCGCGGCGCGACCAGTTCGAACGTCGCTTCGGCCCCGCTGTCCGGCGAAGCGTACAGATAGCCGTACCCGACGTAGCCCTTCAGCCCGCTGCCCTCGGTCCAGTTGCCTTTGGTCCGCGCGTCCTTGTCATCGACCACCACGCCGGAAAGCTTGGCCGGATCCAGTCCGGTCGGCGGCCCGTATGGTCCGGCTTCGGGCAACGCGTCCTCGGGAATCACGATCGGATCGTTCAACGTGGCCCGCCGCGCCTTGCCCGGAAGCCGCATCAGGGCGTCGAGTTTGCTCCAGTGCTTTTCGTACACGTCCCGCGGCGTGCAGTTTTCCGCCACGCAAACCGCCGCGGCCTTGCCCACGACTTCGCCCATCATGCCGCAGGTTTTCATCACCCGCACGGTTCCCAGCGCTTCGTGCGTCACGCTGATGCAGCGTCCCGCCATGAACAGGTTGGGGATGTTCCGCGAATAGAAGCA
>RFHO01000112.1 GCA_003696385.1 Planctomycetota bacterium
ACGGCGGGTCAGGTGTCGCCCTCGGCGATTGGGCCGGGACGCCACAGCACGTCCATCCGACCGCCGTCGTTGCACAGCCGGGCGTACACGAACAGAACATCCGACAGGCGGTTCACCCAGCGAAGCATTCCACTCGGGAGCACGGCCTCTTCCGCAGCCTCCCACAGAGCAACCTCTGCACGCCGGGCGACCGCCCGCACCCAGTGCAAACCGGCCGCCTCGGGCCGTCCTCCCGGGACGACGAAGCCGTCCAGCGGCGGCAACCGTTGCAGGGCATCTGCCGCGACCTCTTCGAGCTTCCGCGTCCGCTCGGCCCAGACGTCCGGCTCGGTGGCTTCAGGACGCACGCCAGCAGGTGCCGCTCCGGCGTCGCCTTCGTGACCACCCGGCCAGTCAGTCACAGACTGCGCCACGGCCGGCGTTTGCCCACCCGCCGGTTGCCGACCTCCCGCGCTCGCGTGCCCGCCCGCCCGGGATTCGTTCGCGTCTCCCGCGGCTTCGACCCGTCGCGCCGCGGCCGTTGCCACCGCGGCGCCCGCCTCGAAGAGCCACTGCTGAACGAGCCGCAGCGTGCCGGCGACGTCCGGTGACAGGTCGTGCTGCGCAAGCACGTAACCCACGGCGGCGTTCAGCTCATCGAGCACCCCCAGCGCACGGATGCGTGCGGCGGTTTTCGGGACACGCCCGCCTCCGGGAACGAACGTCTGCCCGTCGTCCCCGCTCCGCGTGACCACACGATCGATTCGAACGGCCATTTCCGCGGCCCTCGCACTCCGAACAGGCATCGTCACGGGTGTCGGCCGACCGCCGAGCCACTACAATGGACACGCAGCCGTCCGAAGAATCCTTCGATTCAAGAACATTTCACGCAAACGCGATGATAGCGATGGAGACTCGGCGATGAACACCCCAGGCAATCACACTCCAGCCGACCTTGCCGCGCTGGACCATCCGGCCCTGTGGTCACGCCGCGAATGGCTGCAGCGGGCCGGCTGCGGCGCCGGCCTGATCGGTCTGGCGACCTTGTTGGCCGACGAAGGCCTGCTGGCCGCACCCGCGGCCAATCCGCTGGCCCCAAGGCAACCGCACTTCCCCGCCAAGGCCAAGAGCATTATCTGGCTGTTCATCAACGGCGGTCCGAGCCACGTAGACACCTGGGACTACAAGCCCGAACTGGCCAAACGGGACGGTCAGGATCTGCCGGGCTTCGATCGCTTCACGGGCTTTTTCGCCAACGCCGTCGGGGGACTGATGAAGTCCCCGTTCAAGTTCTCGCAGCACGGCGAGTGCGGCAAGTGGGTTTCGGAGATTTTCCCGCACCTGTCCAAACACGTGGACAAAATGGCATTCATCCACTCCGGCTTCACCAAGTCCAACAACCACAGCCCGGCCCTGTTCATGATGAACACCGGATTCACGCAGATGGGCCATCCCTGCGTCGGCTCGTGGGTCACCTACGGGCTGGGAAGTGAAAGCAACGACCTGCCCGCGTTCGTCGTGATGTCCGACCCCAAGGGACGTGGGTTGCCCAAGGGCTATTCGCTCAATTGGGGCGCCGGCTTCCTGCCTTCGGTTTTTCAGGGCACCTGGCTGAAACCCACGGGCGATCCGATCGACAACCTCAAGCCGCCGGCGGAGCTGCCTCCCGCGCTACAGCGTCACCAGCTCGACCTGCTCAAGACGCTCAACGCCCGCCATCGGCTTCGTCATCCCGAAGAAGCCGATCTGGCGGCGCGAATCGAGAGTTTCGAATTGGCCTATCGCATGCAATCGGCCGCCCCCGAAGCACTCGACGTGACGCGCGAACCGCAACACATTCAGCGGCTGTACGGACTGGACAATCCGCAATGCGCGCACTTCGCCGAACAGTGTCTGATCGCACGGCGGATGGTGGAACGCGGCGTCCGCTGCGTGCAGATTTACTCCGGAGGCATGGAGAACCAGCGCAGTTGGGACGGACACAACGATATCGAAGGCAACCACCGCGGTTTCGCGGGGGAAACCGATCAGCCGATCGCCGGGTTGCTGCAGGATCTCGATCAGCGCGGTCTGCTGGATTCCACGCTCGTCATCTGGGGCGGTGAATTCGGTCGCCTCCCGGTCGCTCAGAAGGCGAAAAAGCCCGGCCGTGACCACAATCCCCACGCGTTCACCTTCTGGTTCGCCGGCGGCGGCGTCAAGGGCGGAGTGAGCTACGGGGCAACCGACGATGTCGGGTTCAAAGCCGTCGAAAATCGCGTGAGCGTGCATGATCTGCACGCCACGATCCTTCACCTGCTGGGACTCGATCACGAACGGCTCACCTACCGCTACAACGGTCGCGATTTCCGGCTCACCGACGTCGAAGGCCGCGTGATCCACGAGATCATCGCGTGACGCGCAAGCCACGGTCGCGGTACCGCGTCTGCCTGCCGGGTGTTGCTCTTCGCGAGGCACCGTCGTTCGATTGGCGTTGTCCCCTCCGGACGGCTTTGCGACACTGCCGGCCGTCTTCGCGCCGCAAGAGCGTTCGGCCGTCCGGACGCTGGGCGCGACACGCTTCGCGAACGTCGAAAACCGTCACGAGGTCGTTCCCAGGGAGGGGAACTTCATGCCGCGATCGCGACCGTCACCGCAGATGGGCTCTTCGCGGGACGCCGCCTCTCCGCCCACACCAACCGGCAGCGACGATCACCCCTCGCCGGTCACGACACACCGCGACATCCCATCGGTCGCACGTCTTTTCGCCGCCGATACGACGCGGCAACCACGTGAGGTGGTCGCCGATGCCATCGTGTTCGGCGGCGGCGTGACGGGATTGTGGATACTGGATGATCTGACCCGCGCCGGACTGCGCGTCGTCCTCTTCGAAGCCGATGCGCTGGGACGCGGGCAAACGGTCGGCTCCCAAGGCATCATTCATGGCGGCGCGAAATACGCACTCGATGGCGTGCTCTCCCGCGCCGCAGTGGCGATCCGCGAAATGCCGGTGCTGTGGAGAACCTGCCTGGAAGGCCGTGATCATCCGGACCTGCAACCGGTCGCCCGGCGCGCCGAGGGCTGTTTTCTGTGGCACACCGGTTCCATCCGGTCACGACTCGGTTGGCTCGGGGCGCACCTCGGACTGCGAGTGGCCCCCGCGGGAGTGCCGGACGACGCACTGCCGGGAATCCTGCGGGATTTCGCCGGCGCGGTCGCATGGATGCCCGAACCCGTTGTTGACCCGCGCAGCCTGCTGGACGTTCTTCGCTCGCGTCATCACACGCGGATTCTGTCGATCGTCCCCGGCTCGATCAGCAACGTTTGCGTGCGAAGCAACGGGGTACGTTTTGGCGTCTCGGCCGGGACCGCCAGCGGAACCGCCGTGCAATTGCACGTCCGCGCCGGATCCGTCGTCCTGGCTGCGGGGACAGGAAATGCGCGACTGCGGCAGCGGTTCGGACTCAGCAAGCCACTCATGCAACGACGGCCGTTGCGAATGGTCGCGCTGCGGGGGCCACTCCCGGAGTTCTGCGGGCACTGTGTCGACGGCGCAACCACGCGCGTGACGATCACCTCGCAACGCGTGGACGAAGCAACGGTGGTCTGGCAGATTGGTGGCCGATTGGCCGAACGCGGGGCGACGATGAACCCCGGTGATCTGCTCCCGTTGACGGTTCAGGAGCTGGGGGCCGTACTGCCGCGACTGGATCTGCAACACGTGGAAGCCACGACCTACGTGGCCGTGCGCGCCGAGCGCGCCACACCGGGACGGCGCCGCCCCAGCCGACCGGCAGTGCTCGCGGAAGGCCCGGTAATCACCGTCTGGCCGACCAAGCTGGCTTTCGCACCTCTTGCGGCTGCCGAAGTCCGGCGACGCGTCGCCCTCCGCGCCCGCGAAGCTGCCGCGACCGGCGAATGCGATCCGCTCGATGACCTTCCTCGTCCGAACGTGGCATCTTTCCCGTGGGACGCGGGCAATCAATGGACGTCACTCGGCCGGTACACACGCGACGGGGCCGCGTTCCGCTCCCGGAGACGCGCCGGATGAGCGAGCGGGGTCGCTGCCGCCTGCCCGGTCGCGGCCGTTCGCTGGACACTTCCCCGTGCTGCGCGGAAGATAGATGCGTCCGCGGCCTTCCACACGCACCAGTGGTCGCCACGGAGTGTTTGGCGACAACGGACTTGGTGCCCCAACACGGAGAAGTCGTCATGAACGAAAACCGCAAGTCTGCCACCTCGAATGTCTGTCCGGACTGTCGGCAAGTCCCCGCCACCGGAACGGCCCTTGACCGGCGGAGCTTTCTGAAGGTCACCGCGGTCGCAGCATCGGCGACAGCGGCCGGCACGGCCGTCGCCGCCAAGCCCACAGCCAAAAGTTCGTCCGAAACGCTCGTTCAGCAACTGTATCAGACGTTGACCCCGCGGCAGAAGGAGCTGTGTGCGTTCGCCTTCGATCATCCGTTGCGGCAGAAAGTCGACAACAACTGGCGGATCACCGAGGCTCGCGTCGGCCGTGACTTCTCGCCCGAACAGCAGGACCTCATTCGACAGATCTTTCTGTCGCTGCACAGCGAGGAATACGCACCGAAGGTGTTGCATCAGGTCGAACACGACAACGGTCGCGGCGGCCTGGGGGCCTGTTCCATCGCCCTGTTCGGCGAACCGGGCAGTGGGAAATTCGAATTCGTGTTCACCGGCCGTCACGTCACGCGTCGCTGCGACGGCGACTCCGTCGAAGGAACCGCCTTCGGGGGTCCGATCTTTTACGGCCACGCCGCCCAGGGCTTCTATGAGAAACCGGACCATCCCGGGAACGTGTATTGGTACCAGGCGCTGCGGGCCAACAAGCTGTTCCAGGCACTGGACGGAAAGCAGCGCAAGCTCGCTCTGCGCGGCGACCCGCGCGCCGAACGCGGCACCGAGACGGTCAAACTTCGCGGCAAAGCCGACGAGCTGCCCGGTCTGCCGGTTGCCGAGCTGACCGCCGATCAGAAGGAGCTGGCGCGTGCCGTGCTCGCCGATCTGCTGGCGCCGTTCCGCCCGCCCGACGCGCAGGAATGCCTGAAGCTGATCGAAAAGAACGGATTCGACAAGCTCCACTTCTCCTACTTCAAGAACAGGGACATCGGCAACGACGGCGTCTGGGACGTCTGGCAGATCGAAGGCCCGGCCATGGTGTGGTACTTCCGGGGAGCTCCGCACGTGCACACGTGGGTCCACGTGCGCGAGACGGCCTGACGGCAGCTGCGGTGCGAGGCGCGTCTTCGAGCCATGCCCGCGCGAACGGCGGGCCGCCGCGACCGCAGCATGGCCGCTCCCCCCCTTTGCGGCGAGAAGCATTCGACGCCGTCGTGTCCGTGGACACGACGGCGTCGTCGCGCGCCGGCGCGCCCGCCGGCGACAGCCCACGCGTTTGCCCCATCCGGACCAAGCCGTCCCAGACAGTTGCAAAAGACATATATCAAATGTATCTTTAGCGGCGGCGAATCATGAAGCTGTCCTTGCAAACCGATTTCGCTCTGCGGACCCTGATGCTGCTGGCCACCTGGCAGCGGCGCGCGACCGTGGCCGAGATCGCCGCCTTCTTCGGCATCTCGCAGGCGCACGTGGCGCGGGTCGTCAACCTGCTGGCTCGGCACGGGTTCATCCGCAGCATCCGCGGCGTGGGCGGCGGCATCGAACTGAATCGGAGCCCTGAATCGGTGACGATCGGCGAGGTGATCGCGGCCTTCGAAGGCAACCTGCATCTGCTGGATTGCGTCGGCAGTGAAGGGGTCTGTCTGATCGAATCGTTTTGCAAGCTCCGTGGCGTGCTCCGGCAGGCCGAACGCGTGCAGTGGGAATACCTCAACAGCGTGACCCTGCAGGACGTTTTGCCCACACCGCGACAGCTCCAGCGTGTCAAGCCCCCCGGCACCCGATGATTCGCCCACAGCGGGCGGCGGTGGATCAGGACACCGCCGGTCGACCGCTGTGCCCTCACCGACGTCCGACCCACCCCAACCGCACTGCCCACCGTCAACCTCACCTGCCGCAACCGCATCAGCCGGCAGCCGACGACGGCTTCCCGGAACTCTCCGCAGGCTCCGTCATGACGTCCGGGCCGCCTTCGGGCCGGCGGTGCTGTTGTCCCTCCTTGTCGGTGTCGGACCGACGTGTGCCTACCTGCAGAGACGGGAGTCGATGACGATGAAAAAGTGGACTGGCTGCGCGTGTGTTCTTTCGGCCCTCACCGTGCTCGCGGCATGGAACCTCAACGGTCCGGCGGCCGCAGGAAAGGAAGGCTCCAAACCCGCCGACGATCCCGCAATCGAGCGTACCCGCGATACCGTTCGCATGCTCGATGACATCTACAAGACGGCCGTGGTGTTGATCACCGACAAGTACGTTCACGAAGAGACCGATTTCGCGGCCGGCAGCGCCGCTGTGGCCCTGTTCGACGCCATCAAGAAGAAAGGCTGGCACGAAGTCCGTTTGCTGGACGCAACCGGCGAACCCTACGACGACGAAAACACGCCCCGCGACGACTTCGACCGCGCCGCGGTGAAGGCTCTGAAGGCGGGGAAAACGTGGTTCGAACGCGTCGAACGACGAAAAGACGGCCGCTTCCTGCGCGTCGCCACTCCGATCCCGGTGGTCATGAAGAAATGCGTGATGTGCCATCCGCACTACGCACAGGCCAAACCGGGGGAACCGATCGGGCTGCTCAGTTACACCGTGCCGGTTCGTTGAATACGGCTGTGGAGCAAGCGGCACGACCGCCGTTCGTCCCCGTTCGCCGACATGCGGAATGAACCACCCGTGCGAGCCCCATCGAACGCCGGCGGCGAACACGCTTCTCCGCCGGTTTTTTTCTGCGCGACGGCCGCTGCGCTCGTCTCTCTGTACTCCGACCGCGGCCTCCACGTTTCCGGCCCGGCCCTTCGCGGGCTTCGGGCACGCGGCGGCCGACAGATCAGCGCCGGAGACACTTGCCAACCGGTCCCGCATCGCACACAACGCACATCGTCGCCCGCGCGGCTCCATGCCGACGTTTTGACGAATCTGCCAACGGAGAGAATTCGGGCCATGCTGGAACGCCTGTTCGGCCTCCGTTCCCACGGAACGACGGTTCCGCGCGAAATCCTCGCGGGAACGGTGACATTCCTGACCATGGCGTATATCGCCGTCGTGCAACCGGCGGTGTTGTCTCAGGATTTCCGGGGTGACCCCACAGGGCTGAATGCGGACGGCGTGTATTTTGCGACGTGTGTGTCCGCGGCGACGGCTTCGCTTGTGATGGGTCTTTACGCCAACCTTCCCGTCGCGCTGGCGTCCGGAATGGGACAGAACTTCTTCTTCGTTTCGGTGCTCGTCGCGCTCGGCGAGGTCGGCTTTGCCGACCCGGCCGCCACCGCGCTGGGCATCGTGTTCGTTTCAGGCCTGCTGTTCTGGCTGGTCTCGCTGCTGGGTGCCCGCGAAGCGATCCTGCACGCGCTCAGCGACAGTCTGCGTTGCGCCATTGCAGGCGGCATCGGGCTTTTTGTCGCGTTCATCGGTCTGAAAAACGCCGGCCTGATCGAGGCGGCTCCGGGCACACTGGTTCGGCTGCGTGCCGACCTGTGGAACACCGAAACGGCCGTCTGGGCGGCCGGGCTCCTGGCCACGGTGACGCTGTTTGCCCGCCGCGTGCGCGGCGCCGTTCTGTGGGGCATCGCCGTCGCCGCCCTGGTCGCCACGATCGCCGGACGCGTCCATTGGCCGAGTCAGTGGGTGGGCATGCCCGACTGGCACGCCCTCGAGCTGGGCCGACTGGATCTGGCCGGCGTCGTACGGCTCCAATTGCTGCCAATCGTCCTGATCTTCTTGTACATGGATCTGTTCGACACTCTTGGGACTCTTGTTGCCGTCAGCGAGGAAGCGGGGCTAATGCAGGACGGCCGCCTGCCCAATGCCCGTCGCGCACTGATGGCCGATGCGTTCGGTACGGTATGGGGCGCGTGGCTGGGAACCAGCACGGTCACCAGTTACATCGAAAGCGCCGCCGGCGTCGAAGAAGGTGGTCGCACGGGGCTGACCGCCTGCGTGACCGGCTTGTGGTTTCTGCTGGCCCTGCCGCTGACACCGCTGGTGCGAACACTCGGGTCTTTCGCTCCCATCACGGCTCCTGCGCTGGTCTTCGTCGGCCTGTTGATGGCCCGCAACATCGCCCGGATCCGTTGGGACGACATCACCGAAGCCGCTCCCGCCGCCCTCACGGTCCTCGGCATTCCGCTGTGCTTTTCCATCGGCGACGGCTTGGCGCTGGGCATGGTATCCTACCCGCTGATCAAGCTGTTGGCCGGACGCGGCCGCGACGTCCCGTGGTTGATGTACGTGCTGGGAGTTGCTTTGGGAGCTTACCTGTTGCTCGTGCGTTCCCAATGGTCGGCGCACCTCGGCCTCTGAGCGCTCCGACGGGGACGGCCCGCCCGGTGGAACAACAGCAACCCACTGACAGGAGCCCACGCATGTCCATTCGACCCCGACTCCTCGCTTTCGTGCCGGCCGCAACGGCTCTGTTGGGACTGCCGTTCCGGTCGCCGGCGGAGCAACGGACGGCA
>RFHO01000113.1 GCA_003696385.1 Planctomycetota bacterium
CGACTGCTGCCGGTCGGCGACGCGACGTTCGGTGTCGGCGACCGGCAGCGGGCGCTGCCGGGGAGTGGGCGGTCCGCTCCCGCTGTCGTTTCGGCCGCGCCGTCCGCCGTGGACGAGGTGCTCTGGTCAGGGCCGCTGGTGCGGGTTCTGATCAGACGCACGGATGGATCCGTGACGCTGCGTACGGCTAAAGGCGTTCGGCTTTGGGCGGTTTCCGGTCGTTTGGGGCGGTCGTTGCGCGCAGGGCGCGAACTGGGCCGAATGCCGGCGGGGCGGAAGGTTTCCGCGGCGATTTTCGGGGACACGGGCGTTCGGTGCGGCGACTGGGCGACGTCCCTTCGGGCGATCGTCATCCGGCCGGAAACGCCCGGTGCGGCGGCGGTGTGGGTCGGGGATCGCCGGTACCGTGGCGAAGTCCGTGTGTTGCGGAGCGGACAGCGGGAACTGGCGGTCGTCAACGCCGTTCCGCTGGAGGCGTATGTGGCCACGGTTGTGGACAGTGAGATGCCCGCCACCTTTCCATCGGCGGCGCGGCGGGCGCAAGCCGTCGCTGCACGGACGTACGTGCTTTCGCGGATGGTCGAGGCCAATGGCCATCCCGACTTCGACGTGTATGACGATGCGCGGAGCCAACGGTACCTGGGATTTCAGTATCGCGCGGGGGAGCGGGTGCTGGCCGGTGAAACCTCCGCCGGTCGGGCGGCCGCACGACAGACCGAAGGTGTGGTGTGCGTGCGGAACGGGCAATTGCTGCGGACGTACTACTCGGCCGTCTGCGGCGGTCGGACGACGCGCGGAGCGGCGGTTTTTCGCGATGCCGCAGCGCTGGTGAGCGTACCGTGCACCTGGTGCCGCGCGGCGGCCCTGTATCGTTGGCATCGGCGGGTTGCGCTGACGGAGGCTTCCCGCGATCTGGCCGAATGGGCGCGGGCGCGTGGGGCGGACGGCGAGCTGCAGGATGTGACCCTGGTGGATCCCGATCACGTGTCGGACCGGCAGGCGGTGCCGACCGTGCGGGTGCGGTTCAGCCACGGGCAGATCGACGTGTCCGCAGCGGATTTTCGCCGGCTGATGCCGACGCTTCTTCCCAGCCCGTTTTTCCTGGTTCACCGCGAGGGGACCGCTCTGGTCTTTGACGGACGCGGCAGTGGACACGGCGTCGGCCTGTGCCAATGGGGGGCCGCGGGACTGGCGAAAGCCGGCCGAACCACTCGGCAGATCCTGCAGTACTACTACCCGCGTGCAGCCCTGATCCGGCTCACGTGGTGACGGGACCGCTGATTCGTGGCGATGACCGCCGACCGCCGGTCGTCTGCCGGCATCGGAGGCGCAGCACCGACAGGCACCCGCACCGGGCCCGGTGGTCCGCAAGGCCGCCGGCCGGCTGCAACTCACGCGATTGACCCCCGCGTTCGATCTTCGACCGCCTGGTCACCGCTTGCGGAACGACAAACGCCGCTGTGTCAATCGATTCGTACCGGCGAGTGCGAAACAGGCGAGGGAAGAAACGCAACGCCTCGTCACAGCACCTACGGGGCTCATCCCCGCTACGATTTGCGCATTCTCCGAGCCTGCGCAGATTCCCCACATTACGCCGTCTGAAAAGTGATCCCGTCTTTGCCCACCTTCCGATAATGGGGCCGTCAGGCTCTCATCCTCGCTCGTTGCGACGTTTCGTAAAGGTCCCGTTTACGAAGTGAAGCTGAGGTCCCATGCCCACATCCACGCGACGTCGACGCAGTACATCGAAGGTTCAGGCTCCACTGGAAACGTATTTGCGGGAGATCAATGAAACACCGCTGCTGACCGCCGAAGAAGAACGGATGCTGTCCTATCGTATCGCTCAGGGCGACAAAGAAGCACGGGATCGAATGGTCCGGGCCAACCTGCGGCTGGTGGTGAACATCGCCCGGTCGTATGTCGGCCGGGGTTTGCCGCTTCAGGATCTGATCGAGGAAGGGAATCTGGGGCTGCTGCGGGCCGTCGAGGGTTTCGACCCGGAACGCGAAACCCGGTTCAGCACGTACGCCAGTTATTGGATCAAGCAGTCGATCAAGCGGGCCCTGATCAACACGGGGCGGACGATCCGTATTCCGGCGTACATGGTCGAACTTCTGAACAAGTGGCGCCGCACCACGTTGATCCTCTACGATCGGCTGGGGCGGATGCCAACCGAGCAGGAAGTTGCTCAGGAACTGAAGCTGTCGCGGCGGAAGCTGTCGATCGTCAAGCAGGCCATTCAGTTGAACAGCGCCCCGCCGCAGACGGACCATCCGGATGGTATGGCGATCAGCGACATCGTACCGGATGACCGTCGCAAGAATCCGGAAGAGACTCTGGTCGATTCGGACGCGATGAAGAAAGCCTTCGAGTTGCTGGGCGACGTGCTTGAAGAACGCGAGGAAATGATTCTCCGAATGCGGTTCGGACTGGGCGACGAGGAGCCGATGACGCTGAAAGACATCGGCGACCGATTGGGGCTCACCCGCGAACGCGTGCGGCAAATCGAGCACAAGGCGCTGCGCAAGCTGCGGCGGTGTCTGGAAGGTGAGTGAGCCGTCGCGAGGACCACGGCCGATTCGCGCGCGACGGGTGTGCTCAGCCGCTCGCGTCGTCGGTTCGTCTTTCCGCGCGAGCGGCACGCCAACGGGCCAGTTCGGCTTCGATGTCCACGGGCCGCACAGTGACCGGCGGGCTGGGGACAGGCGAAAAGTGGGCTGCCCGGATTCGCTCGTTCAGTTGCTGCAGCTTGTGCCGGACGATCGCTTCGGATTCGATTTGCAGGATCGCACGGCGGGTCTGTTCGATTTCCAGCCGGGCGGCCAGCAGCGGCGGGAGGGCCTGAACGCGTTCCCGCCGCAGCTTTTCCCGGACCCACCAGTTTTCGTCCCAGGGTTCGTCGATGCCCGGAATCGGCTTGCCGAATCCCGGCAGGTTGTCGAAGGCTCCCTGCTGCATCGCCTCGCGTATGCGTTCCTCGGCCAGAGAGTACCAGTACTCGTCCGGCCGCGGTTCGTGCGGAGAAGGCGACCGGCTGTCACGTTGATCCATTGCACCGCCTCTGGAACAGAGCCTCTCGGAAGAAGTCGGTGTCCTCGGGGCAACAATGTGCCTGACGGCCGTGCATGTTCGAAGCCGACTTACCGGCGGCCGCAGCATTTCTTGTATTTGCGTCCCGAGCCGCACGGGCAAGGGGCGTTGCGACCGTGCGA
>RFHO01000114.1 GCA_003696385.1 Planctomycetota bacterium
GCCTGCCCCGCACACTTCGAGCGCTCGTCACTGCGCGCATGAAAAACCGCCCGGATTCTCATCCCGGCGGTGTCGGAGTCGGCAAGTTACCCGGCGGGTCGTCTCACGACGCTGCGGCCGCGCTGCCGGCTTTGTTCAGCAGCTTGGCCAGGCGTGACTTCGTCCGCGCCGCAGCGTTCTTGTGGATGAGGTGTTTCGCGGCAGCTTGATCCAGTTTCTTGGTCACAAAGGGAAACAGACTTCTCGCCGTTTCCAGGTCGCCTGTGGCCACGGCGCGGCGGAACTTCTTGATGAACGTGCGCAGAGCAGAACGCTGCGATCGATTGCGCGCCCGGCGCTTGATATTCTGCCGGAGGGCTTTCTTGGCACTCTTCTTGTTCGGCATGGCGTGATACGCTTCCTGTGGTACGGACGGCTGCAGACAACTCCACCGAAAACCCGGAAGGTCGCTGGATTCCGCCTTCGGGCTGACAAAGCAGCGGACGAACACTCGTGAAGAATAGGGATTCTAGCGACCGGCCGATGCGATTTCCACCGTATGCAGCCACATCGTCGTCGATGCGTCGAAGCTTCCCGCGGATGCGGCTTCGGCAGGCGTCCATCTCTGGCACTTGCGAGGCGTGGTGCGCCTCCCGAAATGGCACAGCGCTCCGTTCACTCCCGCGCCAATGAAGCCCCCCGTTTCCGAACCCGATGAGCACAGATTGGACGCCGTCCTGCGTCGGTACGAACCGGTTTGCGGGCCGCTGCGGATCGAACCGACCCCTCTCGGCGAGCCCGGATTCAGCGGTGCGCGGATCTTTCGCTGTGTCGCCGGCCGACAGTTTTTCTGCCTCCGGGTTTGGCCGGCCGGAACCGATCCGGAACGCGTCCGGTGGATCCACAAAGTCCTCGACCATGTCGCACGAAGCGGCGCGCACTTCGTTCCCGTTCCGGTACGTACCGCCGACGGACGCACGCTCGTCTGCGACGGCGGTTCCGTCTACCACCTGGAACCGTGGATGGCCGGACGTCCCTGCCTGCAAGAGGAAACCGAGCCGCCGCTCGTGCAACATGCCATCGACGCGACGGCTGAGTGGCACCGGCTGGCCGCCGGTGGCCCACACCCGGCGGACCGTCCATCCGGCACGGGACCGTCCGCGATAGTCGAGGCGCGACGCCGGATGCTGCACCGCCTGCTGGCACTCCGCAAAGCTGGGGCATTCGGCCGGTTGCACGACGCCCAGCCTTCGTTCCGTGCCCTCGCCACGGCCGTGCTGAGCGCCCTCGATGAATATGGACCGCGCATGTCGCGACTGCTCGAAACCGCCTGCACTTGGCGCGTTCCGCGGCAACCGATCGTCCGCGACCTGCGATGCCAGCATTTCCTGTTTATCGAAGACCGACTCAACGCACTGATCGACTATGGCGCCACCTGCATCGATACGGTCGCCTGTGACCTCGCCCGGCTGCTGGCCACGTTGCCGCCGTTGAATACCGCAGACCGCGAACGCTGGCTGAATCGGTATGCTCGGCTCCGCACGCTCACGCCGCTCGAGCGACGGCTCGTCGACCTGCTGGAAGCCTCGGGAACGCTGCTCAGCGGAGCCAACTGGGTCCGGCGGTATTGTGAAGAACGGGAGCCTGTAGACGATTCTCCAGCAGTGCTCCAGCGAATGCAGTCCATCGCCCGCCACCTGCCCGACCTCCCGATCCTGCTGGATCGTCTCTGACCGACCTGGCCGCACCGCCCGTGCGCCGCCGCGAGCAACGATGCCATCGGCGCGACGTGACGGGTCTGCGTATTGGCTCCCGCCCGGTCGCACTCGAGCAGTCAGTGGCTACAATCCGGCCGCGGACACGAAGCCAAAGGAGTCGCCGATGGAGTACGCCGTGATCATGGCCGGTGGAAGCGGGACGCGGTTCTGGCCCGCCAGCCGCCGCGACCATCCGAAGCAGTTCCTGCCGCTGACGGGCGAACGCACGCTGCTGCAGCAGACTGCCGAGCGTGTTCGGCCGTGGATCGATGCCGAGCGGACGTGGGTCGTCACGAATGAACGGCTCGCCCAGGCCACCGCCGAGCAACTTCCCGAGATTCCGCCGGCGCAGATCCTGGCGGAACCGTGCGCCCGCAACACCGCTCCGTGCATCGGCCTGGCCGCGATCCACCTGTTGAATGCCGATCCCGACGCGATCATGGTGGTCACGCCGGCCGACCACGCGATCACTCCGGCCAGCGAGTTCCGTCGCAATGCCCGCGCAGCCGCGGCGTACCTGTTCGAAAAACCCGATGCCTTCGTCCTGTTCGGAATCCCGCCCACGTATCCCGCCACCGGATTCGGCTACATCGAACGTGGTGACGACCCGATCGCCCGCTTCGACATCAAGCGCGACGAAGCTCCGGACGGCGAACATCCCGTTCCCCTGTTTCCCGTCCGTTCCTTCCGCGAAAAGCCCGACCGCGCCACCGCAGAGGACTACCTGCGGCGTGGCACGTTCTTCTGGAACAGCGGCATCTTCGTGTGGCGAGCCGACGCGATCCTCGACGCACTGAAGACGTTCGAACCGGAGATCGCCGAACACCTGCAGGCGATCGCCGAACACATCGGCACGCCGCGCTACGACGAAGTGCTCGCGGAGCGTTTCCCAGCGATGAAGTCGATTTCCATCGACTACGCCGTGCTGGAACGCGCCGCCAACGTGGCCGTCATTCCCGCGACCTTCCAGTGGGACGATTTGGGAAGCTGGGAAGCCGTCGCCCGGCTGCGCGGCCGGGACGAACGCGGGAACACGGTCGTCGGTACGCACCTGGGCATCGACACGACCGATTGCATCGTCCACGGCGATGCGGACCACCTGATCGCGACCGCCGGCGTCGAGGGGCTGGTGATCGTTCACACGCCCGACGCCACACTCGTCGCTCGCCGCGACGATGAAGGGCTCATCCGCCGCATCGTCGCCGCTCTCGAAGAAAACGAACCTCTGCGGCGTTTTCTGTGAGGCCCGGCGGGCGGATCGCCGGTGGCCTTCGCCCTTTTGGGAATCGCCGACCGAGCGACGTCATCGCGACGGGAACACACCGCGGCGTGCCCTCGCTCTGCATGCGATATGGCCTCGCGGCGCACCGACCCGGGCCGAAGCGCTCACCGCGCGCTCCGCATTCCAGCCCGCGCACCATCGCCGCCACGCGCCCGCCGCGGGGCTCGAAAGCGAACGACGCCCAGGTGTCCGCCGTGTCGACGGCCTCAGGGCTCCTCGCCGGCCAGCCGCCGGTCCTCCAGCCATGGTGGTTCCGGAATCGGCAGGATCCGCGCCAGCAACATCAGCACGCCCGTGCCGATCAGCAGCGTCGGCAGTTCGATTCTCAGCGAAATCATTCCCTGCTGGCGCGCAAACGAGAACGCGGCAGCCAGCAGAAAGAACCCGCCGCCGACGAAACTCAACTTGTGAAAGCCGCTCAGAACGAAGATCAGCACGCCCGACAGCGCCAGCGCCACAATCCATACCCAATCCACATGCGGAACGACCTCCAGCTCCGTCAGCAGCCATCCGGCACCCACGCCGATCAGCACCAGCGGCGCGGCAACGGTCAGTTTCGATTTCCCCATCGCACGCTCCTCGCTGCTGGCCCGCAGTGCAGCGATGCACCGCAGGCTTGACCGCGTCGAGCATTCACGGATGCGAATCGACCGCCCCCGCCTTTCGGGCAACCGACGCATCAGCCCAAAACCGCCCGTTCGGCGACGTTTGCCGTCAGGATATCGCTCCGCACAGCGTAAGAGGCACTGGACCGGACGGTCATCGCGCGAAACACCGCGCATGCGGCCGTTCATGCAATGCTTTTCTCGAGCAGGAGCCAGCGCCGATGTCCCATTGCCCGAAACGTCCCACTTCCACGCAGATGAAACAGGCTATCGAACCAGCACTGTCCCACAAACCCGAAAGCGAGTCTTGGGGACTTTACAGCTATTCCGACCTGCCGCCCTGCATGTGCGGCTCCGGAATGGGAGCCTTCTTCTGGTTCGCGACCAAGGCCGAAATGCTGCACTTCATGCGTGAATACCACGCTTGGATGTCGATCGACTTCTCGGCCGCGGATCCCGCCGCGTTCGTGGCACAGGTGCAGGCGGCCGTCGACTCTGTCGGACCGGACCCGGATGAAGAGCGGCTCGCACTCCTGCAACGCCACCTGAACAAACTCGCCAAACACCTGTGGCAGATCGAATGGTGGGGTCGCTTCGACGACCTGTGCCGCGGAGAGACGCCATTCGCCCGAAAAGTTCGCGAGAGATTCTGGGAGTGCTGGGAGGAAGACGGCGGAATCAGCGATTCGCGGCCGATACCGCACCGGTTTCTGCCCGCATTCCGAGAGTATCTGCGGGAGTACGGCATCTGACCGTCGGTCCGCATCTCGAACGGTGACCCGGTAAACCGGCATTGCAACCGCGATCCGTCCGCTGGGGTTCCGACGACTCCAGCCGATTCGGCCCCCACAGCGGACGACCGCATGCCCCCGGGCAATCGGCGTCAATACCGAGGCCCTTGCTCGGCGGTCGAATGGGTCAGGCACAGCGGACCGATCACGGCCAACCCGTAGATGGCGTGCGCCGAAAGCACCATCGTCACCAGCCGCGCCAGAGCGTCGCCGAGGACATACCCCAGGACCGTGCATACGAGCTGATCCACGTATGCCAACAGCGTGCGCACCGTTTCGATGCCCTCGGCCAGGTTGTCCGGCGTCCCCACGGACACGACGGTCGCCGCGACGTCGCGCACAGCAAGTGACGGAAAGGCAAGGTTGTACACCAGAGCGAACACCACGCCGCAGGGAACGGCGCCCTTCACAGCGCCCCACAGATCCGCCCGCAATCCCCAACGTCCGGCCTGTTCGAACACCAGCGCACCCACCCACCCTGCGGCAGCAAAGGCCAACGCCGCCGGGAGTCGGGCCCGCAGCGAAACGCCGCCGAACGCAAACAGGAACAACGCCGCGGCAACCACTCCGGCAAACACGGCATGCCCCAGATTCAGCGAGGCCGTCACAGGGCCCGGACGGCCGCCCGAACGCCGGAACGCGCGGTCCAGTGCATCCTGGGCCCTGTACACCGCCAGCGCCGTCATCGCGCCGACGACCAGCGACGTGAGCCCCGGGAAAAACATCCCGGCTCCGGCCAAAGCCGTACACGCAAACCCGCCGGTCGAAGCCGGCGCCTGTGTCAAGGAAGCACCCGCTCGCGGCATAGACTCCCCCATTCGTGAAGCGCCCCGTCGTGTTGCAACGGCGCGATCAGGCCGCACCGACCGACGGCCGCCCGAACGCTCTGCTCGAACAGATTCCGCCGCCTCGGGCTCCGGCAGCGTCGCAACCTGAACGCGCTCGACCGCCCGCCGGACCCGCTCCATGTGTCCACAGCGTTCCCCGGCGGCCCAACCAGCAAATGCGTCGCTTCACGAACCGATTGCCGCCTTGTGAGCCTGCAACTCACCGATTGCCCTGTCGGCCTCCTCACCTGCCTCGCGGCAACAATCCTCCAGCTCCTGCTTCATGCGATCCCACAAATCGGAATGCCGTTTGACGAAGTCCACCAGCCGCCTCCAAACCCCTCTGTTCCGGTCCGCCAACCAGGCCGCTCGAAGCAGGGCACTGGCTGCAACGGCACCCACATGGCGCGGCTCGAACTCGGCGTCCGTGCGTTCGAAAGTGAAGTCCCAGGCAGACGTCTCGCCGTCACGGCGCCGTACCTCGCGGACACGTAGACAGCCCGTCGTGTAGCAGAGAAATGGTTGCAACCCGGCGAGTCCTTTCTGCACGCGAGCGTTTCCAAAAGTCTTCCCATCGGGATATAGCCGGAACGCCTTGATCGTCTCCTTTTCGTCGGGGGTCGCAACGCCGCTCATTTCGGAATCCACACTGTACCCGTTGTCGTTTTGCTTTCGTTCGTTCCTGACCAGCCGCAGCAAATGCGAACACCAACCGTGCAGCGCGTTGAAGAAGCGCCGCCGGTCACCCGACGTCGCCCATTCCGAAGCATAGGTTTCGCACCGCGTGACGCAGACCCCGCTGCAGAAGAAGTTCTCATCGGCCTCTATCAGGCCCGCGAGCACCTCGGCCACCTTCTCGGTGGCCAGACCGATTTCGGAATCCCGATCCATGAAGGGAACTTCCATCAGCCGGACGGCATCGAGCACCGGAACCAGGAGCGTCGGTGTACCGTCTGTCTTCTCGACCACCTTTTCGATGATTTGCGCCGGCTGCTCCGTCAACAGGCCACCGGCAAAATCCACGAAACCCATACGGAAAAGTTCCTTGGCGGAACGATCGTCACGCCGGTCTTTCCAACCGACGGAGAATTCGCGTACGAGCACGTCCCCCGTGTTCGGCGTCGCGGGAACCAGTTTCGTGACATCGACCGGGACCCACCGGGGCATTTCTCGCAATTGCTGTTCGAATTGGGAGGCCAACCTCTGCAACTCCTCGGCATCGCGCGGGTCCGCCGCCTGGATTCGGATTCCCTTCGGTAGCCCCGCCCATTGCGGCTGGCACATCAGAGCCTGCATGGTGGTCTTTCCGGCCGCTGAAGGTCCCAGCAGAACGACATACATCGCAGGTCGGTCGCTCATTGATTCCGAGCCTCCCATAGAGTGGAACAATCACCCGCTGTCGTTGCGCAGCGGTACGAACATCGCGTCAGGCCTGGACCATTTGCAGCAACTTCTCGACGCGTTTGCCGACATCGTCGAACATCCGCACGGCATCTCGCGTGGTATCACCGGTCAGAACTTCGTAGAAGTAGCTCACCACGCGATGCAATTCTTTTTCACTGTGCTCTTCGAACCGCAGCGCATCCCACAGTTCGTCCACCACCGAAAACACGAGCCACTGCAGGTCACCCTGTTCGCACGCCTGCAGCAGTCGCCACCGCAACATGCGCAGCGTTTGCATGGCTTGACTGATCAGTGCCACCCTCGCCGCTTCGGCACGCTCCTGCGGCTCGTCCGGCTTCGATTCGACGAATTCCACGACCCGCTTGACCGACTCTGGAATGAGCGGATCCAGCGGGGTCATCTGCTGCCGGGCGAGATAGTACAGATCCCGGCCCAACGTCGACTCTCGGTGAATGAGGTCCCGCACGGCACCTGCGAGTGACGAAGCGCCGGCCTCTTCGAAACGCTCGGCCAGGGTCGAAAGAACCGATTCGTCACTTTCGGCGACCAGGCGACCAAACAGTTCATCGCTCTGCAGATTCTCGGACAACTGCTGCTTGATGAGCCCCAACAGCGACCCGAACTCTTCTTCGAGATGCGATCGAAACGCTTTGCTCAGTTCTGCGCGCGTGATCTGCATTGCGTCCTCGACCACGCCGGTCCAACCGCGTCCGGCATAATACCAATCCAGCAATACCTTGTTGTCCGGGACGAGACCGGAAGTCGCAGATGACGCCCCGTCATCACCGGACTGCGTGTTCGCTGCCTCGACCTGCTCGGCCATCCGCGTGTAGACCTGCTCGATGCACTCGACGACTCTGTCGCCGAGCTTGACCGTGCCGGAACGCTCCGGATGCCATTCCCGCTCCAACGGGTCGAAGCAACGGCCGATGGCCGTCTTCAGCTTCTGGAACAGGTCATGGGCGCGGGCTCCGCCCACCTCTCCCTTGACTCGCTTGTGGTTTTGTTCGACCCACTGCTTCAGTTCTGTCGCGAAGGCGAGCGTGTCCTCGATGAGCTTCCGCCTGGACAGAACATCCAGGCCGTCGCGCGTGGCCTCGCGCAGCATGTCTGCGACGAACTGTTGAACCGCGTCCCGGCTGGCACAGTTGATCGGCTGCACGGAACTGAATTTCTGACGGGCCTTCGCTTCGAACGGCTCCACCAGCTGCTGGTTTTCGCCGTTGTGGAGCAGATTGATGGCAAACACAACCGCCGCCGGAAGGATACCGCCCACCGGCATTCCCAGGCTTTCGAGCGCCTGGGCAACCGTATCCGCCACGTTGCTGTCCAGCTCGTCCCAATCATCGCCCGTCTGCTTCGGCATGCGGATGATGACCAGGAGATCGGATCGTTCCGCAATCGTTTTCAACATGCGGACGGCGAAGTCCGGCCTGAGGTCCCCCATCCCGGGAAGATCGACGATTTCCAGCAGCGGTTGCCGCACGAAAGGCACGGAAACACCGAAACGGATTTCGCGAATCAGGTGGTGGTGACCTCCGGATTGATCGATCGCAGCGTAACGGGCCAGCGAATTGACAGGGATCCGCTCCTGCTGCCCGAGCAGAGTGCGGTTCCGTCGTAACGATTCGATAACCTCACGCAGATGCTTCCGGACGCGTCCCGTACGGTCATTGCTCGCGGTGTCCGGGACCTGGAGGTTCAAGGCATCCGCAACCGACCGAGGCGGCTTGATCCCCAGTTCCTCGCAACAGGGCCGGATCACGTTCTCGAGCAACTCCGCCTCGTCGTAATAGAGGACCTCGGCTTCTTCGCTGTCCGCGCCGGATCGCACGACCAGAGTCGTCCCCGTGCAGGCAGTGCGATTCGAAACGGGGATTACGCCGTCGTCGAGCCCTGTCAGCTCCTTCAGAAAGCGGCTCTTGCCCTGACGAAGACGCCCCACCGCGGCGATCGTCACCCGGTCACGCTGCAGCCGCCTGTTCAGGGTGTCGGCCCGCTCATTGAGACTCCGGCACTGGGCCACGAAGCGTTCGACATCGTCTTGCAGCCATTGCACGACATCGGACATCCTCGCGATCCGTGCAGCATCTTCGAGCGAATCCAGCACCTCCTTGAGCTGCGTGCGCAGTTCGCGGGCCGGACCTCGGGCGTTCCTTCGCTCCTCGATGACCTGCCGCAACGCCGATTCCAGGACGTGGCGATGCGTCACCACCGAGCAAGCCTCCGATGGTGCCTCGGCCGCAACCGGACCGGCGTTGCCGCCTTCCGTGCCCTGCGCATGCCGCTCAGTACTTGCATTGACCGGTGCACCGACCGGATCCTCGGTCACCGGGTCCGCCGAGGAGTTTCCCGACATCGGCCCGTTGCCTTCCGCGGACGCGCGCGTCGGCTCTCGATCCCCCCTTTCGTTGATCGTTGTCGGCGGGTTCTGCTGTTGCCCTTGCGTCTGCCGTCGGTCACCGGTGAGCCAATTCCGAAAACGGTCAATCAACCACATTGCCGTTCCCCTCTCTGTCGGTTTGCCTGCGTCACGAGACGTCTGCCGTGGTAACCTGATACGTCACTGCCCCGGTTCTTCTGACATACTTCCGAGCAAGTTTCTGCGACGCCGCGCCGAAGATCGCTCCCAACACCGCGGCGGATAGAACGCCCCAGGTTGCCGGACCTCTGCCGGGCCCCCGGACGCATTCCCAGAGCGGAACCACACCGCACAGAATGCCCCAGCCAGCAGCGAACGCGCTCAGGACGCGCGTCCACCGCGACCGTCCGCGGAGGAACTCCAGGACTCCTGCGGTCGCCTGTCCCGCGGCAAAGCAGCACAGGACGCCGCCAAACAGTGACAGCAGTCCGGACGCCAGCAGTACTCCGGATGCCATCGGAAACCCTCCCAGGAACCACGCGAATCCCGCCACGATTGCTGCCAGAACCAGAACCGGTACAGCCGCCACCCACCACGGCAC
>RFHO01000115.1 GCA_003696385.1 Planctomycetota bacterium
CACACCGTTCGCCCACGGTGGTCGACTTCCCACAGACCGTGGCAGACGTCTTCGGCCAACCGCCGCCACCGCCGCGCTTCTTCACGCGCCTGCTGCTCGCCGTCGCGGAGCGCATCGATTTCCTGCAGCGTCAGGACGATCCAGCGCTCCTCCTCCGCGGCCTCACCGGCAACCGCGCAGACGTGCCATTGGCACCACTTCTGCCGCCCGACCGCGGTGCGCACGGGGCGCACGAACTGCAATGGCTCCCGCCGCTCCGCCCAAGCGGCGATCAATTCTCCAAACCGCGCCGCGTCGGTGTCCGTCAGCCAACGCGACAGCTCCGCTCCCTCCGCGTCACCGAAATCGATTTCGAACAACCGACAAGCTGCCCGGTTGGCGAAGCGGACCACGCCGCCCGGACCGAGAACCACGATCGGCCCCGCCGCCTGCTCGATCGCGGCCGCAGAATCCCATGCCTTCGTGGCAGAACTCCGTGTCGGTTGCGCTGACATGAATCACCTCGGCCCACGTCGCAACACCCCGGCGCTCGTCGACACGCCGACGGGCGTGCCGGCCACACCGCTGGCCCCCGGTCGATTTTCGGGGTCAATCTTCATCGGCGGTCGCCTGCTTCGCCAGTCTGGAACGGGCCGCCGACACCCATTGTGCCGCGGCCGGGTCGTCCCCGTACAATTCGATGATCGCCCGCCAGATGCGCTCGGCTCCCTGCCGGTCGCCCTGCTTCAGCAGCTGGTCGGCGCGCTGCAGCCCACGACGCGCCAGCGCATCCGACTCCGCGCCGGCAGCCCGTCGCTCGCGGAGCGACCGCAGTGTCTGGCGTGCGACCTCGGCCACCGCCTGCTGCTTCGGATCATCTCCGATCAGAGCCAGCAGCGCCTCCAGCTTGCGTTCGGCTTCGGGATACCGGCCCGCCTCTTCGTCCCGCAGGGCGACGGCCAACAGTCGCTCCGCCTCCGATCCATAATCCCGCGGACGGCGAATCCCCATCTGTCGCCGAATCCGCACGTTCCGCTCATACGCCTCGACGCGTTCCAGATACGGGCGTACCTTCGGCTCCCACGTGGCGCGGTCTTCTTCCAACAGCGGCAGGAAGTACTCGTCGCGGGCCTCCAGGTAGTTCGGCCCGGGGCCTTTCTCCATCAGCGCCACGCCCTGCTGGAATCGTTCCTGCGGACTCCGCTGTCGGGCACCGAACAACACCGCGACGCCGGTCACCAGAACGAGCCCCGCAACCAGCACCCAGGTGTTGTTCCACCAGGCTCGCTCGCCGCGGATTCGGTCGACCTCGATCTCCGCCCGCATCAGGTTGTGCATCAGCGTGGCCTGCCCGGGCCCGATGTCCCGGTCCGCGGCAGCGTCGGACCGGGAAACGGCCACCGTCGGCGCCACACCGTCGACCTCTTCGCCGTCGAGCGTGAAGTCCTCCTGCAGCGCAACGATTTTGGGAATCTCCTCGAGCCGCCGCTGCAGCACATACGCGTCCGGCGGTCGCTTCTCGGGATCCTTCTCCAGCAACTGGCAGATCAGTTCATCCAGCTGCCGAGGGATATCCGGCACGTAAAGGCTGGGGCGGTCGAAGCGGCCAAAGCGGTGTTTCTGAATGAAATCCAGCGCCGTCTTGCCCGTAAACGGAGGGCGGCCGGTGACCATCACGTACAGCACGGCTCCCAGCGAATACAGGTCGCTGCGCTTGGTCGTCCGTCGGCCTTCCGCCTGTTCGGGCGACATGTATTCCGCTGTGCCTACGATCCCGCCGGTGACGGTCAGTCGCGTGGCCGCGAAAACCTGAGCCACCCCGAAGTCCATCAGCTTCACCGTACCGTCCCTGGTGATCATCAGGTTCGACGGCTTCAGATCCCGGTGAATGATCCCCGCGTTGTGAGCGGCCTTCAGCGCCTTGCAGACCTGAACGGCGATGTCGACGGCGTCCCGCCACGGCAGCCTTTTTTCCCGACGCAGTCGCGCCGTGAGCGTCTCGCCCTCCACGTACTCCATTGCGTACCAATATGTATCGTGATCCACGCCGCTATCGCGGATTTTCACCACGTGCGGCGATTCCACCTTCCGCAGAGCATCGATTTCGCGGGCGAACCGCTGCACGAACCCCGGCTCACGAGCCAGCGAAGCCGGTAACACCTTCACCGCGCATCGTTCTCCGGTCTGTTCGTGCCGGGCCAGGTACACGGTGCCCATGCCACCGGCCCCGAGCTTCTTTTCGATGACGTACGGGCCGACCTTTTCCAGTTCCGCTGCTTCGCTCAAACCGCGTCCTCCGCTCTTTACACCTAGCTCCGGTTCGTCGCAGCCGCCAATCCGATCGACCAACGGCGGATGGTTGGGCACACAACCGCTTCTCCCTGCCGACGGCGATCCCGCCGCGGCGCCGCAACACCACCGCCCCCGCACAGCACGCCCATAACAGCATACGACCACCGCTGCGAGCACAAAACCACCCGCCGCCATTCGCTGCACAACCGGCCACGCGCCGCGTACACTGCGGAATGCGCCCACGACGACATCCGGCCCCCGTCGTTCCGCGGCCGGAAATCAATGCGGAAGGACTCCAACGCGACCGGTCGACGGGCCGCAGCAACGGCTATCCGCGGGTCCATCGGTTGCCGTGTTTCCCCGTTCCCCCGGGGTGAGGTACACCCATGCAACAGGCTCTGGTGCTGGTCGCGCACGGCAGCCGCCGTCGCGAAGCCAACGAAGACCTGCAACGCCTGGCCGACCAGTTGGCCGGACGCGTCGGCCCCGACGTCGCCGTGCGCTGGGCATATCTTGAGCTGGCTGCGCCTTCCATTCCCGAGGCACTGCAGTGTGCCGCGGCCGACGGCGCCCGACAGGTGGTGATCGCCCCCGTATTTCTTTCCGCCGGCCGGCACGTGCAGGAAGACATCCGACGAATCGCTGCGGACTTCCGGCGACACTTCCCGCACATCGATTTGCGAATCGCCGCGCCCATCGGGCTGCATCCGAAGCTGGCCGACATCGTCTGGGACCGAGTGCAGGCGGCGGTCCGCGACGCCGACCACGGATCCGGGGAACGTCCCGCGGCGCCTTGACCCGACCGGTCCCGGCGCAGGACCGTCGCCTTCTTTGAAACACCGGAAACGACACCACACCCGGAAACGCTGCAAGCCATGAGTGCCAACGAACGGCATCCCACATCGGGCTCCGACGAGCGAACTCCGCGCGGCCCCGGGCGGTCGCCCGCGACTGACGCGGAGCCCGCCGGCCGGCCTTCCGAACCACGTCCCTGGTACGCCGACGGGTTGCGGTTCCAATGCACTCGTTGCGGCAATTGCTGCACCGGGGCACCGGGATTCGTCTGGGTCACCGACGAAGAGATCGCGGCGATCGCCGATTATCTGGGAACGAGTGTCGGTGAGGTGCGGCTGCTGCACACCCGGCTGGTCGGTGCGCGGGTTTCTCTGCGCGAATATCCCAATGGTGACTGCGTGTTTTTCGACTCGCAGACACGGCGCTGCACGATCTATCCCGTTCGGCCGGTGCAATGCCGCACGTGGCCCTTCTGGCGGTCGAACCTCGCTTCACCCGAAACCTGGCAACAGGTCCAGGCCACCTGCCCGGGAGCCGGTCACGGCCCGCTGTATTCCCTGGAGGACATTCGCCGACAGATGGAACAGCGCGACGTCTGAAACGTTGCGCATCGGAGCCGGGCGTTCAATGGCCTTCGGTCTCCACGTCCCGAATCGGCGACTTGGGAGGCAGCTCGGCCGAGGCCCGCGTGGCCTGTTCCAGTTCCCGAAGCAATCCGCGAATCAGGGACTCGGCCTCGGACTTTTCTGCGGCCCAACGCCGGCACGCCTCACGCCACCGCCGCTCCCGCTCCGCCTGCTGCTCGATCTGCCGCTGCAACTGCTCGGACCGCAGTCGCAGGTCCGCATCGCGATCGGCCAGCCAGTCGGCGGTCTGCTGACGCTGGGTTTGCAACGCACGGCGTTCCTGCGCGAGTGTCTGCCGGGCCTCCTGCAATTCCGCCCGTTCCTGCTCCAGATCCTGCTGCAGCCGTTCGTAATGCGCGGCCAGCGCAGCCCGGGCTTCGCGGATCCGCTGGCGCAACCGCTGCTCGTCGACGACCTGGATCAGTTGCGCAAAAGCCTCTTCCAGCGCCACACGCATTTCCAGCGTTTCCCGATGCGTCCGCATGAGCCGGTCGCGCAACGCGTCCAGTCGCTCGCGACGGGCTTCCAGGTTTTCCGTGTGCAGACGCAGCAGATCCCGCTGACGGCGCAATTCCGCGCCTTCGGCATCCCGCCGACGCTCCCAGTCCTGTCGCTCCTGCCGAAAGATCGCCCGTTCCCGTCGGATGGAATCTTCCAGCGCGTTGCGCGTCCGGGCCAGCAATGCCGCCTGGTTCTGCAATGATCGCTCGCGGGACTCCAGAAGCTCCCGAAACCGCCGCAGTTGCTCGCGGATCGCCCGCAGCATGCGACGGCGGTATTCCAGATCGGTCCGGTGCCGCTGCCATTCCTTGCGGGCCTCGCTCCGCGTCGCTTCCACGTCCTGCCGGACCTTTTCCAGATGCGCCAACTGAAAGCGCAGCCGGTTTTCCAGCACGGCCTGCTGGTCCTGCAACGCCTCTTCCAATTCCCGTTCGCGGCGTCGGAGGTCTTCTTCCCGCGCTTGCAGCCGCCGTTCCCAGTCCGCCAGCTTCGCCCGTTCGGCGGCCAGTTGCTGCCGTGAACCAGTGACCAGATCCTCCAGTTGCTGCAGGCGTTCCCGCCGCAGCGCATCGAGATCCGCTTTCGCACGGCGGATCTGCTCCTCCTGATCCGCCCAGCGTTGCTGCAACGCCGCCAACTCGGTGCGACGGTGTCGCTCCCACTCTTCCCGCTCACGGGCCACGGCGTCGCGCTCGGCGGCCAGCTCCTGCCGCACGGACTCCGTCACTTCGTCCACCAGACGGCGCCGTTCCGCCTCCAGAGCCGCCCGCATCTGCTGACGTTCGGCCGCGAACTCCGCCTCGAGTTGTCTCCGTCGCTCCTCGATCCCGGCTTCCTGCTCCCGGACAGCCTGTTCGCGAAGTTCCAACGCCTGGCGGCGTTCCTCCACTTCCCGGCGTTCCGCCTGCAGTTCCGCTTCCAGCTGCTCGCGGCGTCCCCGACAGAACGTCTCGAACTGCTCCTCCCGTTCCGCCAGCTCCCGTTCGCGCTGTTGCAGCCCCTCCTCACGCGACTGCAGCTCGACCAGACGTTCCTGCAGTGCCTGACGCTGCTGCTGCAGTGCGAGCGCTTCCCGTTCGTGTGCCGCACGCTGTTCCGCCGCGCAGTCTTCCAGTTGCTGCGCCCACAGCCGCAACTTCCTTCGCTCCGCGTCCAGAGCGTTCAACTGCGTTGCGACGTTGCGTTCGCGGCGTGACAGTTCGTCGAACTGCTCCCGCAGGTACTCGATCACCCGCCCGGCCTGGTCGGCCAATGGTCCGTCCAGACCGCCGGACACCCCGCCGGCCTCGGACACCGGTCCGCCCTGTGGGCCGCCGGTCGCCGCCGCACCCTGCGTCCCCGGCGCCGGCGCAAGATCATTCCCCGCTCCCGCAGTTTCGACCGCAGGGCCGGCGTCCACCGGACGACCGTCGGACGGTTCCGCGATCGGTTCACGCGGCATTGCGTGCGCCGCGTCGATCCGCACCCGAATTCCTCCCGCTGGCGGCGCGACGGAAGGGAGATCCTCGGTACCAGCTCCGCCGGCTGGGTCGCATTCGCCGGTCGCGATGGGAAAGTGCGGAGCCGCCGGCGTGCCGGCCCCGGACCGCCACGCGTCGCCTGACGGCTCGACCACCGCCTCGACCGTCGACCGTTTCCGACCGCGCCCGTCGCCCGCTTGCCGAATTGGAGCAACGTGAGCCGACGCGTCCGTCGCCTGCGGCCCGCGCTCTGCCGGTTCGCCGTCGCTCGTCGTGGGCCGGGAAGGGCCTGCGTGCGCGTGGGAATCCGGCGGCGTCTGTGGCCGCGGAGCGGAACCGGAAGCAGACCGGACGTCTGGCGAATCCGACGAGCGTTCCGACATTGCGATCGGAGTCCTTTCCGAACGGCAAAACGAAGCCCCGGTGCCGACCGTTCCAGAGGACGAACCGCAGCGGCACCGCACGCGAACGGCAACACATAGCCCGCGTGGGCGGCGCAGCCAGCACGATAGCGTCCAGGCGCATTTGCGGCTACAGCGGTTTGCAACCGCGGGCGTGCGGCAACCGGCTCCGATACCGGCACACCGGACACACCACCTGGGCCAGCGGCTGTCCCGGCGAGCCGCGCAGTCATCACAACGTCGAAACCGACGGAGCCAAGGCGTACCCGAACCCGGCAAGCGCCGCGCCATACCGACGACGAAGACGCCGCGTGCGCCGCGTCGGGCAGTGCAGAGAGAATACGCCGACCAAGAAAAAAACACGCTCTGCGCAGCTTCATCCGCCGCAGACGATTTCCGTGCTCGACGGCGGCGTACCGCAGGCTACAGCCGGATCGCTCCGCCTATGCAACGCAGCGGGAATTCTGCGGAAGAGAACGCGCTCGGTCCTCGGGCTCCGTCGGTCCAACCACTTCGAAGCGCAGCCGGGTGAACTTCAGGAGCGCGGCGGGGACGTCGCGGAAAGAACCTGCTGAATGGACTGCTCGAGTGCAGCCTTGGGAACGGCACCCACCTGTTTGGCCACCACTTCGCCACCCTTGAAGATCAGGACGGTCGGGATGCTGCTGATGCCATAGGCCGTCGCGGTCCGAGGGTTCTCGTCGACGTTCACTTTTCCGACGCGGAGCTTCCCGTCGTACTCTTCGGCCAACGCCTCGATCGTCGGCGCCAGCATCCGGCACGGGCCACACCAAGGCGCCCAGAAGTCGACCAGAACAGGCAGATCGCTGTTGATCACCTGTGTTTCGAAATCGTCGTCGCTGAATTCCAGAACCTTGCCAGCCATCGATGGGATCCTCGCGTGTTTGCCAATAAAGACGGGCTCATGTTCCCGCCGACCGCCTCCGAACGGGACGGCCAAACGGCCGGGGATTATCGAAGCCGCCACATCCGCTGTCAACGTCCCCGATCCACAACGCAATCCGGCCGACCGCTTTCCTCTGAAGATAGCGGCCGTGCACCCCGCCGCAGCACGCCCTGCACGAACGCTCGGCGACCACCGGCAATTCGGTGGATTCTTCCCGACCGCGCGGCCGGGTCTTCACCGTCCTGTCCGACTCATCGCCTGTGCGCGCCCCGGATTCGACGAACCGGCACGCCGCCATCGCCGAGTCACTCCAGACGTGCCTGCGGACGCCAACGAAAAACGACCCGCACGGTTTCGCCACCATGCGGGCCGCTCTCGGTTTCTGTGACTTCACGAGGAAGTCCGGGGATGGTCGAGACTCACGGCTTCTCGTTGGTCGTGCTCGGCGACGCGCCGCACACCAGGTCACAGGAGGTGTTGCGGTCGCAGTCGTCGAAGCTGTCGGTCCACGTCGAACCGGCGTAGGTGCTCTTGGTCTTGTAATTGTCCGACGCGTGGAAACCGGTGTACCGATACGTCTGGTTGAGATGACCGATCGCGTTGGAAATGTCGTTCAGCTCGGTGTTGACCGCCACGGCCACTTCGCTGAGACCGACGATCATCGCCAACACGGCGATCGTCAACACGAGTACCAGCTCGGCCGAAATGACCAAACCGACATCGTCGTTCCAGAACTGTTTCAACATGGCTTCACCCTTCCGTTCGGCTGATCAGTGAAAGCATCTCGACGGCTTTTTGGGGGATGTTGTTCCCCGCTTGCCGCCACCCACTCGCATCACCAGCGGTGCTCGAACACCGATCCAGTGATTTGGTCGACGGTCTTCACCGGTACTCGACGCGTCGACCGGGTCGTTCGAACGACGTGCCAGTCCGAATGGCACTCGGCGTGCCAAGACCGCGTTGTCTTTCGGCATCACGGCCACGTGCGCTTCCCGTATCACCCGTGATGGCCACGCGTTGCGCACTTGCGCCGACCGGTCGCGGGCGCCCGGATTTCAAACGGCGGCTCTTCGGGACGCACGTCGGCGTCAATCGAGATGAGCAACGGCTGTAAAGCCTGCGTAAACAATCCTTGACATCACGCCCCAAAGGCGCTCGCAGCGCCGGCACGGAATGCAACAGATCGAGCGCTTTGTTTACACATCGCAACACCGCCGAAGGGCGGCCCGGACGCCGGTACGACGCTCGAATCGGCCGCGCGAGCCGTGTGCCCGATCCATCCAAACCGCGTGTTCACCCTTCGCGCAGGCCAGTCCCGCAATGACTCCGCCCCCGTCCCGATTCACGTTGACACGATCCGGTAATCGCACTACAAGCCCGCCCGCGCGCCAGCATCGGGCTCGAGGGAAGCACGCTGCGCCGTTGAAGGAGATCAGGGATGATCCACCGCCTGTCGATCGCCACGTTGCTTGTCGCAATCGTTCTGTCCGCCGGTTGCTCGAACAGCGACACCGGCAAACAGCACACCGGCCCATCGCAACCGCCGAACGCCACCACCGCGGACAAAACCACCGCGACCGGACCCACTACCGAAACCGACAGCGCCACGGCGGCCGACAAGCTGCTCAAACAGGCCAGGCAGTTGCTCGTGGCCAAGAAACCGTCGGCCGCATTCAAGACGCTGGAACGTTGTCTGAAAATCAACAACCAGCTCGCCGAAGCATGGTTCCTGCGGGCCGGAATTCTGGCCGACTTCGGCGAACCGGCAAAAGCGCTGCGGTCCTTCAATCGCGCGGTGACGCTCGCGCCGAAAACGCCCCAGTACCGCAATGCGCGCGGCTTCTTTCTGCTCAGCCGCAACAAGCTGAAGGAAGCGATCGCCGATTTCGCCGAAGCGATCAAGATCGATCCGGCCTATCCGCAGCCCTACAACAACCGTGGACTGGCCCTGTTGGCCCAACAGGAATACCAGCAGGCGATCGACGACTTTTCCAAGGCCATCGAACTGGATCCGAAATACGTCGACGCCTTCAACAACCGCGGTTTCGCGTACCTCAAGGTGGGAAAGTTCGAGGAAGCCCGGAAAGATTTCGACCAGGCCATCGCTCTGAATCCCAAGTACGTCAACGCGTACAACAACCGCGCAATGCTGCACGCCGAACGTGGCGACCTGAAAGCCGCCGTGGCGGACCTGACGGCCGCCATCGAACTGGACCGCTACAACCCGTCGCTGTATCGCTACCGTGCCCAGGCGTACCGCGAACTGGGTGATGACGAAAAAGCCCGCCAGGACCTCGAACGTGTCACCTGGCTGGCCAAACTCGAACGCATCAACCGTCAGCTCGCCCGCCGCCCGCAGGATCCGGAGGTCCACATCCAGCGGGCCGAACTGCTGGCCGCCGGCGGCGAAAAGGACATCGCGCTGGCCAGCTTCCAGGCTGCCGAAAAAGTCGCCCCCAATCACGCCCGCATCTTCGTCCGCCGCGCCGAGTTCTGGCTCGAGGAGGGCGAGTTCGACAAGGCCATTGCCGACTGCGACCGGGCGATTGCCATCGAGCCCTCCATCGAGGCCTATTCCGTCCGCGGTGACGCGTACTTCCAGAAAGGCGACTACGACAAGGCCATCGGCGACTTCCAACGCGCCCGGCGGATCGACGTGACCGTCGCCGAGGCCTACTGGCGCCGCGCCCAGCAGCACGAAGCCGCCGGGCGCAAAGAAGCCGCGGCCGCGGACCGGCAACGGGCGATCGAACTGGAGCCCAGTTTCGCCGAACGCAAATAGTCGCTCGGCCGTCGTTCACTCTTGTGCCCCACGGTTGCGGCGGTTCTTCGTTGCCGGAAGCGTTCGCGGCACCCCGCCGCTGGGGCGCTGCAGCCGCCGCGACGGTTTTCGCATCCCGCCGCCCGCCCCGCCGCCGAAGCCCTTTCAACTGCCGGGTGATCCGTCGCCGTCTGTTGCACAGCAACGTCAACCGTCCGGCCGTCTCCGTGGCACCCGGCGACCCGCTCACGCCGTCGACACCGCCGCTTGCCGGGATGCAGCTCGCTGCGTTATGGTGGCCACCCGCACCACAGTTACGGGGACACACGGGCTCGGCGTGCGCTTCCGTCGCACTCGCCGCCGGAAATCTGCCGCACGGGGGATTCGCCATGACGGCATGCCACGACACGTTCCTGTCGTTCGCACTGCTTGCCACGTGCCTTGCCGCGTCGTCCACGCCAGCCGCCGACCACGATGCATCGCCCTGGAATTGTCTGCACGAAAACGAACGCTCCTCCGCAGTGCTGTACCGTGCTCTGCAGCGTGAGGTGCCCCGGTTTTCCGCACGTCGCAAGATGGTACTGGAGCGGTTGCGAACGCCGCAGGCGATCGCCGAATACCAGGACCGCCTCCGCGGGTTCTTCATCGAGCGCATCGGCGGCTTTCCCCGACGTACGCCGCTGCATCCGCGGCTCGTTCGCGTGATCGATGCCGGCGCGTATCGGATCGAATGCGTGCTGTACGAATCGCGGCCGGGGCACCACGTGACCGCCAACGTCTATGTGCCGCGGGGCCAAGGACCGTTCCCGGCGGTGGTGGTGGCTTCCGGGCACAGTCGTTCGGCCAAGGCCGCCGAGTACAACCAGCGGTTCGGCGGAGCCTTGGCGGGACACGGAATGATCGCTCTGTGCTATGACCCCATCGGGCAGGGCGAGCGTTCGCAGATTCTCGACGACGAAGGACAACCACGGTTTCGAAGCACGACGACCGAACACTTCCTGATCGGTGTCGGATCACTGCTGGTCGGACGGAACACCGCCAGCTACCGCATCTGGGACGCCATCCGCGCCATCGATTACCTCTGCCAACGCAACGACGTCGATCGCCGGCGGATCGGAATGACCGGCTGTTCCGGCGGCGGGACGCTCACCGCCTACACCATGGCCCTGGATCAGCGGGTCCGTTGCGCAGCCCCCGCCTGCTACATCACCACCTTCGAACGATTGATCGCCACCATCGGACCTCAGGACACCGAGCAGAACATCTACGGGCAGATCGCTTTCGGCATGGATCAGCCGGATTACCTGCTGATGCGGGCTCCACGTCCGACTTTGATCGCCGCCACGACCGAAGACTTCTTCGACATCGCCGGCACGTGGGATGCCATGCGACAGGCGAAGCGGATCTACACGCGTCTGGGACGCCCCGAAGCCGTCGCGATCGTCGAAGCCGACGGCAAACACGGCGTGAAACCCGTTTCACTGGCCGCCATCACGCAGTGGATGCGCCGCTGGCTCCGTGAGGAGGACCGACACGTCGGCGTACCCACGGTACCGCTCCGCGACCCGCGCGAACTGCAATGCACCCCCAAGGGTCAGGTGCTGAAGTTGCCCGGAGAAAAGTCCGTCTTCCAACTGAACCGGGAATACGCGCAGCTTCTGGCCGCAGC
>RFHO01000116.1 GCA_003696385.1 Planctomycetota bacterium
CGCAGGGTGCATGAGCGGATCCCCATTGCCGACGATCGGGAGCGTCCAAGGCCCCGCACAGTTGCGGTGCGAGCGGGACGGCTCGCTCGGTGGTCGGTGTCGCGGCAGCCACCGTCCGGGAGGCGCGAACAGTCCGGGCAGCACGAACGGTCCGGGCAGCACGAACGGTCCGGCAATTGCCGGCGGGTGCGACGGCCGGATCGGCCTGCGTGGCGGCGGGCTCCTCCGCCGGTGGAGCGGTTCAGTCTTCGCGGACCCAGTCGGCAATCCACAACTGACTGGAGCCGTCACTGGTGCGGGTGGATGTCCACATCAGGCGCTTGCCGTCCGGGCTGAATACCGGCAACACGTCCGCCGCGCGGTGAAACGTGATCCGTTCGACACGGCCCGTTCGTACGGTTGTTTCCCCGAGTGTGACGTCCATCGTGAACAGATCGAAGTTCGCGAACTGCGGACCGCGCGAATAATCCGCCGAAGCCCACACGATGTACTTGCCGCTGGGGTGGAAGTATGGGCACCAGTTGACCTGACCGAGGTTGTGCGTCAACTGCACCTCGTGTTTGCCGTCGACCGAGACGGCGAACAGTTGCAGCATGTGCTCTTTCCGCCGGTCGCTGCGGAAGATGATCCAGCGATCGTCGGGCGAGAAGAACGGCCCGCCGTCGTAGCCGGGCGCGTTGGTGATCTGCCGGACGTTCGATCCGTCGGCGTCCATGATGTAGATGTCCGGGTCGCCGTCCCGGGTGGAAGTGAAAACGATCCGGCGGCCGTCGGAAGAATAGCTGCCTTCGGCGTCGTAGCCGGGGGTGTCGGTCAGTTGTCGCAAACCGGTGCCGTCGGGACGGATGGTGTAGATGTCCATCCATGGGTCGAAGTCCCACTGGTAGCGCCGTCGGCCGCCCTGCGCTTCCAACCGTCGGGCGGCTGCTTCAGTCTGCTCGATCTGCGGATCCCGATGGCTGGAGGCAAACAGGATCAGCGGCTGTGTGGGATGGAAATAACTGCACGTGGTGCGGCCTCGACCGGGGCTGAGGCGAAACGGCTGTCCTCCTTCCAGCGACTGTCGGTAGATCTGGTAGAACGGATAACCCAGGGGATAGGCCTGGAACACGATCTGTTTGCCGTCGGGCGAAAAATACCCTTCGCCGGCGCGGGGGAAGCAGCGGGTCACCTGGCGGATGTTCTTCAGATGCCGTGCTTCGCGCCGCGCGACTTCTTCGGGGGACATGCGGGCCGGACGGGCATCCGTCGGGGAAGCCGCGCGGTCGTTTTCATCGGCCCGCGTTCCGACGACGAGGGTTGCAAGCAGAAGTGCCGTCAAGAGCATCGGCGGCGCCGCGCGGTGCGGGGCGCGCCGGCGAAGCGTGCTCCGGCGTACAGATGGCGACGCGGCCGGAATGACCGGCGTGTGAAAGGCTCCGGATTCGAAACGCAAAACACATTGCACTTCATCGTTCATCGGATGATTCTCCGGCAGTGGATCTCGAGCTGTGGGAATCGGCCGCCGCGGCTTTTTCTTCTGCGGCGCTGCGGCGAACGTACAGTGGTTCCAGCGTCCACAGGTCGGCGAACTGGCCGCGGTCGGCCAGCCAGCCGGCGATGCCGGCGATTCCGGCGGCGTCCGGGTGCGCCGCTTGCGGATCCAGTGGGCGGCAATACCCCGGCAAGTGGTGCAGAACTCGGGGCAGGGCCGGTCCGCCGATGGCTTCGCCGGCCGCGCGGTTTGCAAGCCATTCGTCGAGCGGGACGATGCGCAACGGGGCTTCGGCTTGCCAGCCGGGGGGAGCGCCGCAGATGTCGCAGCGGATCGCTTCACCGCCGGCGGTGGGGCGGGAAGGCCGTCGATACGTCTGCGTGTACAGCTCTCCGCGCTGAGCGTCCGCGATGACGGTCAGCCGGTCCGTTTCTTCGGCACAGTGTGCCGCGACCGACCAGAAGGTCGGCACGCCAATCACTCGGCCGGCGACGGCATAGGCCCAGGTCTTGGCGAACATCACGCCGATCCGCAGTCCGGTGAAGCTGCCGGGGCCGATCCCCACGGCGACCAGCGGGATCTGCCGCGGGTGCAGTCGGCAGTCGGTCAGCAGGTCTCGCACGGCGACGGCCAGTGTCTGGGCGTGGCGGCGGGCGGATGGCGGCAAGGCACGTTGTCGCAACCGTCCCTCGTGCCGCAGGGCGATCGTGCCCTGGCGGGTCGAGGTTTCGATCGCCAGGATCGGTGCTTCGTCTTGCGGGGTCACGAGAGCATGCCTGCGAAAGCGGCTTCTGCCGTCCGATCGTGTGCGGTCGCCACGGTGATCAGATCTTGTCCAGCGCCTGCTTCAGGTCGGCGATGATGTCGTCGATGTCTTCGGTTCCGACGGACAGCCGGACGAAGTCGGGGGTCACGCCCGTCGCCTGCTGCTCGTCCAAAGTCAGTTGCTGGTGTGTCGTGCTGGACGGATGAATGATCAGCGATTTGCTGTCGCCCACGTTCGCCAGGTGGGAAAACAGCTTCACGCTGTTGATCAATTTGATCCCGTTTTCCCGTTGCTGTTCGGGCGTATCGCCGATCACGCCAAAGCCCAGAATGGCACCACACCCATTCGGCAGGTACTTGCGCGCCAGGTGATAGCTGGGATGCGACTCCAGACCGGTGTAGTTCACCCAGGCGACCTTGGGATGATCTTCCAGGAAACGAGCGACGGCCAGAGCGTTTTCACTGTGCCGCGGCATCCGCAGGTGCAGCGTTTCCAGTCCCTGGAGGAACAGGAACGCATTGAAGGGGCTCATCGCCGGCCCGAGATCGCGAAGCAGTTGTGTGCGGGCCTTGATGATGTAGGCCAGCTTCATCGGTCCGAAGGTTTCGAAGAACTTCAGTCCGTGGTAGCTGGGGTCCGGCTCGGTCATTTCGGGAAACTTGCCGTTGTCCCACGGGAAGTCTCCCTTTTCCACGACGATGCCGCCGATCGAAGTGCCATGTCCGCCGATGAATTTGGTGCACGAGTGCAGCACGATGTCGGCGCCGTAGCCGAACGGCCGGCAGAGGATCGGTGAGGCGAGCGTGTTGTCGACGACGAGGGGGATGCCGTTTTCGTGGGCGATCGCGGCAATGGCCTCGAAATCGGGCACGTCACAACGCGGGTTTCCGATCGTTTCCAGGTACACCAGCCGTGTATTTTCGTCGATCGCCTTGCGGAAGTTCTCCGGGTCGCTCTGGTCGACGAACTTGCAGGTGATGCCCAGCTTCGGCAGCGTGTAGTGAAAGAAGTTGTACGTGCCGCCATAGAGGCTGGATGAGCTGACGATGTTCTGTCCGGCGCGGGTGATGTTCAGGATGGCGACCATTTCGGCGGCCTGGCCGGACGCGACCGCCAGCGCGCCGGTGCCGCCTTCCAGCTGTGCGATGCGCTGCTCCAGCACGTCGCACGTCGGGTTCATGATCCGCGAGTAGATGTTGCCGAATTCCTGCAGGCCGAACAGCCGCGCCGCGTGCTCGGTGTCCTTGAACACGTACGACGTGGTCTGGTAGATCGGTACTGCGCGGGAACCGGTGGTCGGGTCGGGCGTCTGACCGGCATGAAGGCACAGAGTCGCGGGCTTCATCGACGTTTTTTCTCCTGGTGCGCTCGCTCGATTCGAAGGTCGATCACGGGCACGACTGCGGCAAAACGCCGCCAACCGGGCGGGGCATGATGCTGCATCGATTCTCGGACTGCAAGGCAACACCGTCGACGGTCCCGCGGGGTGTTCCCGCAGGAGTTTCGGCGGGGCGCGGTGCGCGGCCGCGGGCTCTGCATGAGAAAGTCCCGAGGCCGCCACACTACGACGGGAAGGGTGATCGGCGGACAAGCGGAACGCGCCGGCAATCAGTCGACTCCGGCGCCGAAGTCGTCTTCGCCGACGTCCGAGGACGCCTCCGATTCGGAGTGGGCCTTGGTGTGTGTCGTCCCGCGAACCGGATCGTTCACTGGACGGGAGACGTGGTGCGGAGCGGCCGGGCCGGACCTCTGGGCGGGTTCGACGCGGTGCGCTCGCCCGGCGGAATCCGCCTCCTTGCCGGCCGTCCCTTCGGCAGACGACTCGTCCGAATCGTTGGGATGCCCGCTGAACACCGGCGGCTGGTCGGTTGGCCGGGGCGGGGAAGGGGCTGCGGTCGTCTGCGGCGGCCGAGCGGTTTCCTGCGGTGCGCGGGGCTGCGACGGCGCTGCGCCTTCCGCCTCGGGCAGGACCTCTGCGACGAACCGGTCGTCGCCGTTTTCATCGCCCATATAGTCGTACTCGTCGTAACGGCAGACGTATCCGGGCTTCTTCGAAGCCTCCAGTTCCTCCTCGTAAGCCTTCAGGACGCGTTTCTGGATCATTTCGCGGCAGCGTGAATTGATCGGATGGGCGATGTCGGCGTACAGCTTGGCGCGGCCTTCCTCGTCCTTCTCGGCCCTGTCTTCGCCCAGCCGCGTGCCGCACTGGTTGCAGAATCGGGCTCGCAGGTGGTTTTTCGTCTTGCACTTCGGGCAACGGTCGGTGAGCTTGCGGCTGGGCATTGCGACGAACGGGCCCTTCGTTCCGCGGATGATTTTCAGGTCCCGGATCACGAAGCACCGGTCCAGCGTGATCGAGCAGAACCCCAGCAGCCGTTGCTGTGGGTCGTTCATCAGCTTGATGCGTACCTCGGAGATGTTCATCGAACCGACCTCCTGACTGACGAACCGGCACAACACGTCCGTGCGACGGCGACGAACAGTTGCCGCTGCGCCGCGAGCCGAGCAGCCAGCGCACGTGCTTCGTCCAGGTGCCGGCAGCACGCGAAGCAGGCGGTGCCACTGCCGCTCATTCCGACCACCGGGCCGCCGGCCCGTCGCAACGACGCGAGAGTCTGCTCCACCTCGACGCTCAGCCGCCGTGCCGAGGCCAGCAAGCCATTCCAGGTGGAACGGGCCAGCCACCGCAGCGGCGCTCGGCGCAGGCATTGCAGCCAGTGGAAATCGACGCGTTTGCCCGGCGTGGTGTCGCACCCACGATAGACGTCCGCGGTGGACAATCCGGCTGGCGGCCGGGCAATGACGAAATACAGCCCAAGCGGGCCGGCGATCGGTTCGACGTGTTGTCCGCGTCCGCGGCATACCGCCGCGGTGTATTGCCCTGTGAAAAACGGTACGTCGCTGCCCAGCGCGGCTGCCAGTTCCCGCAACCGCTGCTGCGGCAGGTTCAGGTTCCACAACCGGTTCAATGTCAGCAGCGCGGCGGCCGCGTCGGACGAGCCGCCGCCCAGTCCGGATTGCGGAGGAATTCGTTTCAGCAGCTCGATTGCAACGCCGCGGCGGGTTCCGGCATGCGATTGCAGAAGCCGCGCAGCCCGCCACACCAGGTTGTTCTCGTCGCACGGAATCCGTTCCCAGCCCATCATTCGTCCGACCGTCCGTGGGGCTGCCCGGTGGACCCGCAGCCGGATGACCGGCTCTTCGAGAACTCGGAACCGCAACGTGTCACAAAGGTCGACCGCGACCATCACGGTTTCGATGTCGTGGTATCCGTCCGCGCGCCGACCCAGGACGCTCAGGAACAGATTCAGCTTCGCCGGCGCGTGAACGACCGTCGGCGTTTTCTCGGCGATGCCCGTGGTCATGGTCTGCGGCCGCCGTGTTTGCGGACCGTCGGAATTCGGGACCGTGGATTGGTTGAGTTCGGATTCTCCGATTCAGGCGTGTCGATGTGTGCCGACGCCCGGTGCGGCGCCGACCATCGCGCAGCATCAAGCGGCGGATCAATGCCAATGAGAACGGAACAAACCTGTTGAACGAATGACGGAATTCCGATTGTCACATCCGCGGCGACGGCCGGGAATCGAAAGGCACAGGCGCCGTCGCGCCGGGATGAACGGATGACGTGCGCACGCGTCAGCCTCGACGCGCGATGCTAAAGGATGCGATCCACACCGTCAAGATGCGCACCGCCGGCGGTGCGCGACGGTGGGAGCGGGCGGCGAATGTGGCCAATGCCGCCCCGTACGCAGGTGGTCACTCCGTCGCGTGGTTCGCGGTGGAAACGCTGTCCACGTCCCGCGGACCCGCGGCAAACAGTGTGCGCCCATGGGGCGGCGGACGACCAGGCGGCCGAGAAAAAACGAGTCCCCGGAACCGTCGCCGGTACTCCGGGGACTCGCGGCCCAACGGGCCTCCCACACACACGCTCGCCGTGAATGCACATCGCCGCTTACCGGCCCGTTCGATCGGTGTCCGGCAGGCCGTTCGGCCGATCGATGGTTTCGCACCCTTTCCGTGGACGGCAGTTCCGAGTCACTCGTCGAGTTCACGGGGCGGCTGCGGCGAAGGGGGCTCGGACATGCCGCCGCGGCGCCGTACGTGGCGCACCGCGCGCAGGACGAACGCGTCTGGGCGGTTGAACACGCTTCGGCCTGAAAGGTGTCGCAGATTTTCCGCTTCGCGATCGGCCGCTCGGTGATCCCGGGCCCCGACGCGGTCGATACGCGCCTCGTCGCGTGGCCGCTAGACTGCGATGGTCACAGCAGCCGTGTGCGGAGCACGTGAGTGCAGGGAGATGGCGTGATACCGAACGCGAAAGCGAAGCCGCGGTATCACCTGCCGAGCAGCACGTTCGGGAAAGCCGTGGTTCAGTCGAGGAACTGGGGGCGATGCAGGCGAATGCGATCGATCGGTTGGCACACGTGTTGATCGATCACAGTTGTCGTTTGGCGTCGGGTGAGAATCTGCTGATCGAGGGCTTCGACTTGCCGGACGAGGAATTGGTGGGGCGGCTGGTGGAGCTCGCAGCCGAGCGGGGCGCGAACGTTGTGGTCGATCTGAAGCGGAACAGCGTGCTGCGGCGTCTGTATCGGACGGGGACGGACGCGTCGCTGGGGTTCATCGGTCGGCTGGAGGCCCAGCGGATGCGGCAGATGGACTGCTACATCGGCATCCGGGGGGCGTTCAACAGCCACGAGTTCGCGGACGTGCCATTGGAGCAGATGGATCGCTATCACCGGTGCTGGTGGCAACCGGTGCACGTCGCGATCCGCGTTCCCCACACTCGCTGGGTGGTTCTGCGGTATCCGACCGACGCGATGGCGCAGTCGGCCGGGATGAGCACGGAAGCATTCCGAGAATTCTTCTTCGATGTCTGCACGGTGGACTATGCGGAAATGGCGCGGCGTCAGGAGCCTCTGGCCGAACTGATGCGGCGAACCGACCGCGTGCGGATCACCGGGCCGGGCACGGAGTTGACGTTTTCCATCCGCGGTATGCCGGTGATTCCTTGCGCCGGCCAGCGCAACATCCCCGACGGCGAGGTGTTCACCGCTCCCGTCCGCGACAGCCTGAACGGGCACATCACGTACAACGCACCGTCGTTGTATCAGGGAGTGGTTTTCGAAGGGGTTCACTTTCGCTTCCGCGACGGAAAGATCGTGCACGCCGAATGCCGGAACGCCACCGAGGCGCTGAACCGAATTCTCGATGCCGACGAAGGGGCCCGGTACATCGGCGAATGGTCGCTGGGCTGCAACAACCGGATCCGCCGCCCGATGCTGGACATTCTGTTCGATGAGAAGATCGGCGGCTCGATGCATCTGACGCCCGGCAACGCGTACGACGAGGCGGACAACGGCAACCGCAGCCGCGTGCATTGGGATCTGGTGCTGATCCAGACACCGGCGTACGGTGGCGGGGAAGTCTGGTTCGACGATCGGTTGGTGCGCAAGGATGGTCGGTTCGTGCTGCCGGAGCTGGAGCCGCTGAATGAAGGACTGGATGCTTCGTCCGCGGAATGAGCGGGATCATCCGAACGGCGGGGGCGTGCGGCAGCACGTGCGGGCAAGCGCGCGGACCGGCGGTGATGCGGGGCGGGGCCGATTGGGCGGGAGATGGAAACGGGCTTTGCAGTCGCCTGTGGGGTGACGTTTCTGAGGGCGTGTGTGGTCGCCGTCGCCGCGACCGCGCTGGGAGCGTGGCTGGCGTCGGCGTTGCGGGGTTGCCGTTCCGGTTGGTCGCGGGGATTGTGGGCGACCATCGTGTTCCCGCTTCTGTGGCCACCGATCATTCCCGGATACGCTTTCGGCAATGCGTGCGGCTGGCTGGTGCACCATCCTTTCTGGGCGGAGGTGCTGTATACGGCCCTGTTGATCGCGCAGACGATGCCGGTGGCCGCGGTCATCGCGTTCCACCTGCCGCCGGCGGCGCTCGATCCGGCGGGCCGGCACGTCGTCCGGCTGTTGCGGCGACGAGCAACAGTTTCGGGAATAGGGGACGGTGGTGGCGACAGGCTGCGGCCGGTTCTGTCCCGGCTCGTGCGGTGGCGTTTGTGGTTGATCGGTGAGCCGGGTCAGCTCGTGGCCATCGCCGCGGTGATATTCGTGCTGGCGTTTCAGGAGTTCGAAATGGCGTCGCTGATGCGGCGACCGTCCTGGACCGTATGGATCCTGGATGCACAGGCCGGGGGAATGTACCTGTCGAGCACGCTGTCGTATGCGGCGTGGCCCGTGCTGGCCCAGTCACCGGCGGTGTTGGTGGTGGCCTTGCTGTTGCGACGCATGATTCGCTGGCGGGGGCCCGTGCGGTGGGGGGAGGGGCTGCCGTCGGGGGTTGGTGTGCGAATCGTCGGGGGAGCCGCGCGGCTGGTTTCGGTGTTGCTGCTGGGATTGGTTCCGTTGCGGCTGCTCGCGCGTGACCTGTTTGTCGGCGGCGGGGTTTTCTGGCGACAGGGCGATGTCCTGGCGAGCGCCTTGCAGGGCGGCGCGATGTCCGCCGCGCTGGCGGTGTGTGCCTGGACGCTGGCGGGGCGGGCGGTCGAGAGCGGTTCGGCCGTTGTGCGGGCGGCGGTGTTCGCGCCGACCGTGGTGGGGCTGAGTGGAGCGCTGGCGACCGGTCTGCTGGTGTTGGCGGTTTTCCAGCTGCCGTGGTTGAGTTCGTGGCGGGGCACGGTGATACCGTATGCGATTGCAGAGGTATGTTTGTCTCTGCCGCGCGCCGTGTTGTTGCGGGGGCTGGTGGAGTCCGAGTCCCGGCGGATGCAGACGCACGCTGCCGAACTGCTGGCGCGTGGCGGAGTGGCGGTGCGGCGTTCCGCGGCGTATGTCCTGTGGCGGGTGGACCGGCGGTTCCGGTTCGCCTGTGTGGCTCTGCTGGCGTGGTGGACCTTCTTCGAATTGACGGCGGCGGGTGTGCTGAACCCGATCCTGTTGGAGCCGATACCACTGGTGCTCTACAACCAGATGCACTACGGGCACATCGCCGGGCTGACGGCGATGGTGCTGTTGGTCACGGCATCGGCCGGGTTGACCGTGGCGGGGGCGTTCGCGGTGTATGCTACGGTGTTCCGCGTGGGGTGGTGGATCCGCCATGTGTTCGACTCCGGATGGGGGACCGGTCGGTCCACGGACGTCCCGGGAGCGTGAGGGTGATGGCGTCGGCGGATCGATCGATTCTGTGGGTGTTGGAGAATGTGGCGTGGTCGGAGGCGGCCGGTTGGCGTTTGCGCCGTGTCAGCGGGACGCTTGTGGGGCCCGTGGCCGCGGTGATGGGCGCTTCGGGCGCCGGAAAGAGTTCGCTGCTGGAATTGCTGGTGGAATTCGCGGTGCCCACTGCGGGGCGGATCGAGCACCGCAGACGGGAGGCGAACCGGAAGCGGCGCGACGGCCGGGTGCCGCTGTTCTGGGTACCGCAGCAATTGGCGTTGTGGCCGCAGTTCACTGTGGAGGAACAATTGCGGCTCGTGCAGCCGGTGGAGGCCGGGTCGGCGCGGGCTGCGGCGCGACGGGAACGTCTGCTGGAGATTTTCGAATTGACGTCGTTGCGGAATGCCCGCCCCGAGGCCCTTTCGGGTGGCGAAGCGGCGCGGGCGGCGCTGGCGCGCGGTGTGGCCGCCGAGCCGGAGGTGCTGGTGGTCGACGAACCGTTGGTGAACGTCGCTCCGGTGGCTCGGGAGCGGTACTGGGCGGGGTTGATGACGCTGCTGGAAGAGTCCGGCACGGCACTGGTATTCGCTTCACATGATCCCGATCCGGTGTTGCGGTACGCCGACCACGTGTTGTGTCTGGACGACGGGACCAGCGCGTTCGCGGGCACCGTGCAGGAGCTGTACCATCGACCGCCGACACGGCATCTGGCCGGGTTCCTCGGTGCGTTCAACTGGTGGGAGCCGTGGGAGATTCCGCACTGGTTTCCGGGCGAGGCCGCCGGGCACAATGGTGGCGGTCTTTGCCTCAGACCGGAGCAGTTGGACGTGCAGGCGTGCCCGGGGGCGGACGTGCTGATTCTCGCGGTCCGCGCGGTCGGGGGATTGTGGCATCTCACCGTGCGCCGGGGGACGGCGACACGCGCGCTGGTGGTTGCCCGACATCCGCGGCAGCCCGCGTTGGCTGCCGGCATGACGGTGGAGCTGATCCGGGCGGACGGGGGCGCCGCCTGAGAGACCGCCGGTCCCGCGGGGACCTGTTCCTGCGACCCCTGATGTGGCGCCGCGCGACGAAGATTCGGGAGAATAGTGAGGTGCGCATCGCTCTGGCTCAGCTGGATCCGACCATCGGCGACCTGGAGTCGAACGCCCGCCGCATCGGCGACGCCGCGGCGTGGGCCGTTGCAGAGGGCGCCGGGCTGCTGATCGTTCCGGAGCTGGCGGTCTGTGGTTATCCGCCGAAGGATCTGTTGCTGCGCCGGCACTTCGTGGCCGCGTGCGACCGTCTGGTGGAATCGATGGCTGCGGAGTGCCGTGAGATTGCGCTGATCGTCGGGCATCCCACGGTGCGCGGTGTTCCGGTGGGGCGCGTGGCGAACGCGGCGAGCCTGTTGAGCGGCGGCGCGGTGGCGGAGACCGTGCACAAGGCGTTGTTGCCCAATTACGACGTGTTCGACGAGCAGCGGTATTTCCGGCCGGCGGAACGTGTCCGGCCGATCGTGTTCCGGGATCTGAGGATCGGTCTGCACATCTGCGAGGATGCGTGGTTCGGCGAACCGCAGACGTTCTACCATGACTCGGTGGCCTGCCGGTTCGATCCGGTGATGGTGCTGGCGGAGCAGGGGGCGGACCTGTTCGTCAATGTCTCCGCCAGTCCCTTCGAGAGTGACAAGCCGCGTCGGCGCTGGCACATCGCGCGGCGGCACGTTGCGCGGCATGGCCGTCCGTTCGTGATCGTCAACCAGGTCGGGGGCAATGACGACCTGGTGTTCGATGGTCACAGTTTCGTGCTGAACGATGCCGACGAGCCACCGTTCGTTCTGCCCGGCTTCTGCGAGGCGGCGGCGTGCTTCGAGGTCGAGCGGGACGAGTGCGGATGCCGGCTGCTGCCGGTGGCGACGCGACCGTTGGATCCGGCGGATGTCAGTGACTGGATTCCCGACCTGGAATCGCTCCCACTGGTCCGGTTGTTGCGTTTCCCCTCGATGGAGGCGGATCGCGAGCCGGACGGATCCGCGGAGGGGTCGTCCCGCGCGGGCGGCTGGTCCGGCCATGTAAGCCGCGGTTGGGACGCTTCCGGGGGCGAGCGCGGGATGTCCGAGGCGACCGGAAAGGCGGATGCCGGCGGGACCGCGGGCGGAAGTCCGGCGGGTGCTTCGGCCGCGCGTGATGCGTCTCGAACGACAGAAATGGCCGAGCAGCCTTCTCAGCGGGAGGTGGACACCGGGGAAGAGCCATCGGGGGCGGCCGGGACGGTCGAACGTCGGACGGCCGTATCGCGCGACGCGTTCGATCAACCGCGCGAGTGGCTGCTGCTGAACGCGCTGGTGCTGGGCTTGCGCGACTACATGCGGAAAACGGGTTTCCGGGAATGCGTGCTGGGGTTGAGCGGCGGTATCGACAGTTCGCTGGCGGCGTACATCGCGGCGCGCGCGTGCGGACCGCGTCGGGTGCATGGGCTTTTGATGCCCAGCCGGTACAGCTCGGAGCACAGCGTCCGCGATGCTCGGGCACTGGCGGAGGCACTGCGGATCGATGCGGCCGTGGTGCCAATCGAAGAGGTGCATCGGGCGTACGAGCGACTGCCGATCGTCGGACCGGAACTGCTGGACGAGCCAGCCGGCCTGGCCGATCAGAATCTGCAGGCTCGGATCCGGGGCGCGATCGTGATGTTCCGCAGCAATCGCCACGGGTGGCTGCCTTTGTCCACGGGGAACAAGAGCGAACTGGCGGTCGGTTACTGTACGCTGTACGGCGACATGGCCGGGGGATTCGCGGTGTTGTGTGACCTGTACAAGCAGGACGTGTACGCTCTGGCCCGTTTCATCAACGAAGCCGAAGGTCGTGAAGTGATCCCCGAGCATGTGTTGGTCAAGCCGCCCAGCGCAGAACTGGCCCCCGGGCAGGTCGATCAGGATGCGTTGCCGCCGTATCCGCTGTTGGACGGGATTCTGCGAGAGTTGATCGAGCGGGAAGCGGCTCCGCAGGAACTGTTCGATCGATTTCCGCGGGACGTCGTGCTGTGGGTCGCGCGACGCCTGGATCGCAACGAGTTCAAGCGACGTCAGTTGCCGCCCGGTATCAAGCTCACGGCCCGGGCATTCGGGAGCGGCCGACGCATGCCTATCGCAGCACGTTGGGATCCGGCCAACACGCCGTGGTGAGGCGAAGCGGTGCAGACGGGGGAGCCGCGCCCCGATCCGGGCCGGACCCGCCGCCGAACCGTGGTTCGAGGGGGAAGGGGCGGCGGAGCGTGCAGGGGCCGAACATGAAATCGGAAAAGAAGTCCGTCGAATGCGCGGCGAGGCGTCGGGCGGCGGTCGTCGGCCTGGGTCTGCTCGGCTTGGAAATCGCCGACCGGTTGCAACGGCACGGATGGGAAGTCCGGGGCTGCGACAGCGACCCACAGCGCGTGTCGTGCTGGAAGCGGCGCGGGGGAGTAGCGGTCGAATCAGTGGGCGCGCTTGCCGGGGAGCGGCTGCTGCTGGTGTGTCTGCCGACGGACCGCGAAGTGGACACCGTGCTCGACGAGTGGCTGGCGGCATCGGGCGGCGGAGGTGATGTTTTGGCGGAGGCCTCGTCGGCGGTCGAGCCGGATGTCCGGTCTGTAAGCGGCCTCGTGGTAGATTGCACGACCGGTGATCCGGAGACGAAACGCGCATTTGGCGAACGGTTGGGGCAGTACGGAATCGGCTATGTCGAGGCGGCGGTGGGGGGATCGAGCCGCGATCTGGCCGAGGGGCAGGCCATCCTGATGGTCGGTGGTGCACCGGCGCACGTGAAGCGTGCCGAGCCGCTGCTGGATGTCCTCTCGAAGCGGTGGTTTCCGATGGGCGCGGTGGGACAGGGCGCGAGGATGAAGCTGGTGTTCAACCTGGTTTTGGGGTTGCATCGAGCCGTGTTGGCCGAAGGGCTGACGCTCGCGCGACACAGTGGGCTGGACGTCCCCAAGGCACTGGAAGTGCTGCGTGCGGGCGCGGCGTATTCGGCGGTGATGGACGTCAAGGGCGGAAAGATGGTCCGCCGGGACTATACGCCGGCCGCGTGGCTGTCGCAGCACCGCAAGGATGTGGAACTGATTCTGCGGCAGGCGGAGCGGTGTGGAGTACGGCTGCCGCTTTCGGAGCTGCATGAGACGTTGCTGCGGATCGCGGAAGAACTGGGGTGCGGTGCTTCGGACAACGCGGCGATCATCGAGGTTTTCGAGACGCTGCGGAGGGAAACGCCGCCGGAGTAGAGTCACGTCGCGAAAGACGCCGCCTGCCGATAGCGTCACGCTGGAAGCGCGTCGTGGGATCCGGCCGGTCAGCGTTTGCGGGACGAACGCCGGGGAGCGGTGGCCGCCCGTCGTGGCCCGGGCGGCCGTTTCGCCTTGGCCCGGGTACGAGAAGACTTCCGTTTCCGCGAGGTTTGAGACGCGGTGGCGTCGGGACGTTCGTCGCCGGTCTGCGACGCGTTCGAAGCGGTCCGTTCGTGGCGTTGGGCGCGCTTGAGCCATTCTCGCAGTCGCCGCAGTTCGGCGGCGGTCAGCTCGCGGTACCGCCCGGTGGGCAGATGCCCCAGCCGCAGCGGGCCGAAGGCCATTCGCTTCAGATGCATCACCTTGTGACCCACTCGGGCGAACAACCGCCGGACTTCGCGGTTCCGACCTTCCGCCAACGTCACTTCCAGAAAGGTACTGCGGCCGCGTTTGCCCAGCCGGCGGATGCGCTGGAACCGGAAACGGCCGTCTGAGAAGTACAGTCCGCGTTTGAGCTTCTTGAGCGTTTCGCCGGTGGGCAGACCGGCCACCTGCACGCGGTAGACGCGCGGCACGCCATGCCGCGGATGAGCGAGCCGTTCGGCTAGCTCGCCGTCGTTGGTCAGCAGAAGAAGTCCTTCGGTGTTTTCGTCGAGCCGGCCGACCGCGAACAGACCGTCCTCATCCGCGCGGGGAACCAGGTCGTAGACTCGCCGCCGGCGGTCCGGATCCCGGTGCGTGCAGAGCACTCCGCGGGGTTTGTTCAAAAGAACGTACCGGCGGGGCTTCAGCCGGACGGTCTCGCCGTCCACCTGGACGTGCTGTTCGGTCGGGTCGATGGTCGTTCCCAGTTCGGTGACGACGTGGCCGTCCACCGTCACCCGGCCGCTGACGATGAGTTCTTCACAACTGCGACGCGAGCCCAGGCCGGCGGCGGCCAGAAACCGCTGCAGCCGCATCGGGCGTGCCCCGAGCACACCGGCGGCGGAGGTGGTTGCCGAAGACGTCGATTTGCGGTCTTTTCGTGGCATGGATGTGGTTCTCTCCGTGGCGGGTGTTGGGCGCGCGAAGGCAAGGCGGGGTGGCCACGACCGCCATGGAACGCGATGGCAGCCCCGTTTTCACGTTGCCGCCCGGCGCTTGCACGCGCGTGGCCGTTCGCCCCTGGTGCCGCCTGCGGCGGGGTCCGAACCCCGGGTACGCGGCGGCGGGATCGAGTGTGACGAAACCGATCCCATGGTAGCAGGTTCGGCTCACCGACGCCGCTTGCAGCGCTGTCGGGCGTCGCTAAACTAATTGTTGCCCGTCAGGCGACCGAGGGCATCGCCGTGGCGTGCGCGCCCGGTGGTCGTCGCCGAGTCGGTGCGATCACATGCGGACGTAGCTCAGTTGGTAGAGCGTCAGCTTCCCAAGCTGAATGTCGCGGGTTCGAATCCCGTCGTCCGCTTTTATTTTTGCGCCCATGTCGTCACTCATGGGATGCTCCCGGGGCGGGGGTGTTGTGCCGATCGCTTTCGCCGCGGTGTGCATTCCCGGTTGGCCGCGAGCGGCGCACATGGCTGGGATTTCCGCGGTTGGTCTGAAGATGGCTCTGGTCGAAATCCGCTGGAATGCCGATCGGCGCTTTCTTCGCCAGTTCGGGATGGCGCTGCTGGCGTTCGCGGCCCTGGTCGGAGCCGTCCACTGGGGACGCACCGGCGACGCTTTTGGAGCTCTGTGGATTTGGGGCGTCGCCGCGGCGGTCGTGTCGGCGGGGCTGGTCTATACGCCGGTGCTGCGCGGGCTGTACCTGGGCTGGATGCTGGCGATCTACCCCATCGCCTTCATCGTTTCGCTTTGCGCACTGGCGGTGGTGTTCTATGGGGTGATCACGCCGGTTGGCCTGCTGCTGCGGGCGTTCGGCTACGACCCTCTGCAACGGCGGTTCGATCCCGACGCCACCACTTACTGGGTGCCGCGGTCGAATGCGGACGACCCGCGGCGGTATCTGCGACAGTACTGAGCAGGGATCGCACGCGGCGGCCGCCACCCGACCGCCCGCCGGAAGTACCTGGCGCCGGTATCCGCGACAGTACTGAGCAGGGATTGCGGGCTGGGGGGTACGCGGCGCGCAACGCAGGGCGGTGAGGTGCGGTTCGGTTTTCGTGGGGGAGTTCGCTCGCGTACGGTGGGTGACGCGTTCCGGTGTCTCGATGGGGTGTCGCGAACATTGGAGGATTGGCCGTGACGGATGGGACCGAACGCAATGCCTCGCCGCAGGGGGGAAGCGAGCCGTTGCGAGCGGCGGAACGGGCGGCGTTCGGCGAGGTGTCGGCCGCCGGGCCAGCCCGTGAGCCGACCGCTCCGGATGCGACGCGGGCGGCTGCCGGATCGCCCGACAGAGCAATGTTCGTGCAACACGCCGATGAGCAGCCGCCAACGCTGATTGCCGAGCTGTGCGATTTCATCCGCCACGAAAAGAAGTGGTGGCTGACGCCGATCATCATCATTCTGTTGCTCGCCGCGCTGTTCGTTTTCTTGCAGAGCACGGCGTTGGGGCCGTTTCTGTATCCGGGATTGTGACCTCGGGCGGTTTGCCTCCGCGCCGGCTGCGGGCGCCGGGGGCACCGCGTGTATGCCGTCGACGGGGTGCATCGTCCAGCGACGGTGTGCGGTGGACGCGGGTGCGCATCGGGGCGAACCGTCATTGCGGGTTGGTGGCCTGCGGGACGCCGGCGGGGCGGCGGGGCAAAGCCAAAGCCACGCGGACGTCCATCACGTTGGTGTGCGTCGGTCCCGTCTTGATCAGTCCGCCGATTCGTTCGAAAAAAGGGTAGGCATTGGCCACTCGCAGAAACGCGGTCGGATCGAGTCCGGCCGCGCGGGCCCGCTCTCGGCGGGTTTCGTCCACGATCGCCCCGGCTGCGTCGGTCGGTCCGTCTTCCCCGTCGGTGCCACCGGACAGCAGGCAAAGTCCCGCGAGCCCGGTGTCCCAGGCATCGCAGAGGGCGGCCAGCACCAGTTGTTGGTTGCGACCGCCGCGACGGGGGCCGTCGTAGGGGGGCAGGATGACGGTCGGTTCGCCGCCACTGATGATTGCGGCGGGGCCACCAGCGGCTCGCTGAATTTCGCGAGTGGTTCGCAGCAATCGGCGCCCGGTGGACTCGGCTTCGCCCGCGACGTCCCACTCGAGGACGGCGATCCGCCAGCCGCGCCGCCGTGCTTCGTCCGCGGCGGCCTGCACGGCCGTTCGGTTGTTGCCGATCACAACGTGTTCGCCCCAGGGAGTGTCCCGAGGCCCCTGTCCAGAGTGTCCTTCCGGACCATGGCCGGATGACGCGCGCGGACGCGAGCCCGCGTCCGGTTGCTGTGCCGCTCGGCTGCGGAGGAACTGGACGACGTGCGCGAATCGCGGGTCGCGGTCCAGACCGTGCCGCTTCAGCACGGCCAACGCTTGTTCGGGCGTCGTCGCGTCGGGGTACGTGGGGCCGGATGCAATCACATCCAGCGGGTCGCCGATGACGTCGGAGATAATCAGCGTGATCAGCGTCCCCGCGCCACAGGACAGTGCGAGCTTGCCGCCCTTGACCGCCGAAAGCTGCTTGCGAACGCAGTTGAGCTCACGGATATCCGCGCCGGACTCCATCAACGCGCGGGTGAGCAGCTGCATGTCCCGCAGCGTGATGCCTTCCAACGGTGCGGTCAGCAGGGCGCTGCCGCCTCCGGACAGCAGCACGACGCAGACGTCTCGTGGGCCGGTGTCCCGGACGAGCCGGAGAATCCGCCGAGTGCCCCGCACGGCTTCTTCGGTGGGTTCGTTGCGGCCCGCGGGCCGGGCGGGATGCAGGTGGATTCGTTGGAGCGGGCGCACGCACGGGGCCGGAACATTGACCCATCCCTCGAGCCTGTCGAGCCACCGGGGCGCGAGGGCGGCTTCAAAAGCGGCGGCCATTCCGGCCCCGGCCTTGCCCGCGCCGACCACCACCAGCCTGTCGTGATCGGCCGCACGCAGGGTGCGGCCGGCGATGTGCAGTGTGTCGCCGTCGCTGCGGACGTGCTGACGGACCAGTCGTTCGGAGTCGACGGCGCGGACCGCCGCCCGCCAGATCGCCAGAGCTTCCTCGTCCAGTGGTTCCATTGGCCGGGGTTTCGTTCGCGATTCGCCGCCGCCCGATGTCTCTTCGACGCAATGCGCTGCCCGCAGGTGGTGGATCAGGATCCGGCCCCGTCGGCGGTGGGGACTGCGGCCGATCCGTTTCGCAACAAACTGTGTGCGTCCGGGTGCTCGGCCGCCAGCTCGCGCAAAGCGTGCTCGGCAGCCGCCTGCTCGGCCTGTTTCTTGCTTCGTCCCCAGGCGGGCGGGAAGCGGCGATCGCCGATCTGTGCACACACGCGAAACTGCTTGCGGTGGTCGGGCCCCTGTTCTTCGATCACTCGATAGACGGGCGTCCGGCCCAAGTGCTTTTGGGCGAATTCCTGCAGTCGGCTCTTGAAGTTCTCGACATTGCGTGCGTTGGCTGCGCGGAGCAGCTCCGGTTCCATGATGCGTCGCACGAATCGTCTGGCGGTTTCGAAGCCGGCGTCCAGGTAGACGCCGCCGATGATGGCTTCCAGGGTGGCGGCGAGCACCGAGCTGGGGATCGTGGGGCGGGCCGACAATCCCTTGCCGACGAAGATGACCTGCTCCAGTCCCAGGCTCTGGGCGACGCGGGCACACGCGGCGCGGCTGACCACCATCGATTTCATTTCCGTGAGCGTGCCTTCGGGGGCCTGCGGAAAACGGCGAAAAATCGTCTCACACACGACGGCTCCGAGAATGGCGTCTCCCAGAAATTCCAGCCGTTCGTTGGAGGCCAGACGGGATGCCGTCCGCGACGCATGAGTCAGGCACCGCCGCAGCAGCTCGCGATCCCGAAAATGGTACCCGAGGATCTCTTCGCAGCGGTCGAGCCAATCCTCGGACGCTTCGGTGGCGCCGGCCGCGGGCCGGCCGGCCGGTGCGGAACGCTCACTGGTCGTTGAAGGTGGCCGGCCGGAGGCCGCAGGCTGATTGTCGGTGCCGCGCTCGTCGACGTGCGCTCCGTCGTCGGCTCCCGGGGTTCGGGGAGACGGCTGGCGGTCCCGAGCTGGATCCGGAGAGGCCATGGCGGTTCCGGGCACTTGAGCGCGGCTTCGTGTGCGAAAGGATGGCCCGCGTTTCCACGCGGCGGCGAAGTGACAACGACGGCACAGTTTGTACAGATCTTGCCGTCCCTTTCAACGGACCGGTCGAAACGGTGTTCCAAAGGAAACTCTCTGCGTCCGTGAAGTCGTTCACGGACGCAGAGAGTTTCCTTTGGAACACCGTTTCGACCGGTCCGTTGAAAGGGACGGCAAG
>RFHO01000117.1 GCA_003696385.1 Planctomycetota bacterium
GACGCTGTCTGCGGTCGAGTCCATTTGCGTCACACGGTGCGTCGCGGTGGCCGCGGAAACCGGCGCAGCCGGCCGGAAGCCCGACGGCACGCGCCTGGCCGGTCTGACGCTGGGCTTCAGCACCTATGGGATGAAAACGCTGCGGACGGAGCAGGCCATCGAACGCATTGCGGACGCGGGCTTCGATTCCGTGGAAATTGCGATCATGAAGGGCTGGGATGCGGACCCGGAAACACTCGAGCCGGGCCGGCGGATCGCGATTCGCAACCGGCTGGCGGACCGCCGCGTGTTCGTTCGCAGCCTGATGGAGCACCTGCACATCGATGAACCGGGCCGGTCACGGCAACAGCGGCTGGAGCGTCTGAAGCGCGCCGCCGAGCTGGCGCACGACCTGGATCCCGCACGCCCGCCGCTGGTGCAGACGACGATCGGCGGTGGAGGCCACTGGGCCGAAAAGCGCGACCTGTTCGCGGCCGAACTGGAACAATGGGTTCGCGTTGCCGGCCGCCACGAACTGACCATTGCCGTCAAGCCGCATCGCGGCGGAGCGTTCAGCCGGCCGGATCAGGCGGTGGAGCTGATCGAGCGGCTTGGAAGTCCGCCACGGCTGAAGATGTGCTTCGATTATTCCCACTACGACTTTCGCGACATGCCGCTGGAAGAGGCCGTTCGCACGGCGCTGCCATACGTGGGGCACGTGGCGGTCAAGGACGTCGCTCGCGACACGGCGGGACGGCTGCGCTTCAGGCTTCCCGGCGAGACGGGCCGGATCGACTATCCGAAGCTGTTGCGGCTGCTGTTCGACGGCGGTTATCGCGGCGACGTGTGCTGCGAAGTGTCCTCACAAATCTGGTCCCAGCCGGGCTACGACCCGCTGGCCGCGGCGGAGACGTCCTATCGCAACATGGCGCGGGCGTTCGAGCGAGCGGGCGTCCCGCGACTGCGACGCACGCGTTGAATCACGAGATCCGCGACGGTGTCCCAAAGAGATTCGGCGGAAACTGTGGGAGGATGTCCGATGGCCGCTTCACGCTGGATGTCCGGCTCGACCGCAGTGCGGCGCGGCGTGTGTCGCACACTGGTGGCGGCTTCGCTCAGCGGATGGCTCGTCGGTTCGCTGGCGGCAGCCGAGTTCCCGACATTCGTCGCGCGGACGCTGGACCCGCAGATCGGCAAGGTCTGCTATGCCGTGACGGTGGCGGACGTCGATGCCGACGGCCGCAACGACATCGTGGCGGTGACCGAGAATCGCGTCCTGTGGTACCAGGCTCCGGGTTGGAAGAAGCGCGTGATCATCGAGGACCAGACGCCGCGCGACAACGTGTGCATCGCGCCGCACGACATCGACGGCGACGGATTGATCGACTTTGCGCTGGGTGCGGGCTGGACGAAAATCGGTACCATCCACTGGTTGCGCCGCCGATCTTCGCTGGACGAGAAATGGCAGGTGTTCTCAATCGGCCGCGAGCCCTGGTTGCACCGCATGCGGTGGGCGGACGTACTGGGCAAGGGTCGGCCGCAGTTGGTCATTTCGCCCTTGAACGCCACGCAGGGCAAAGGCGTGCGACTGATGGCGTTTGAAGTGCCGGCGCGCCCGGAGTCGGATCGCTGGCCGGCGACGATCCTCGACCACAGCCTGAACCGGATGCACAACCACTGGCACGTCGATCTCGACGGCGACGGTACCATCGACACGTTGACGGCCAGCCGGGAAGGCGTTCACTGGATCACCCGCCGTGACGGTGCGTTCGTAAAGGTGCGGCTGGCTGCCGGCGAGGTCGCCGACGACCCGAATCAGAGTGGAGCGGGCGAAGTCAAGACGGGGCGCAGTGGCGACGGACTGTACATCGTCACCGTCGAGCCGATGCACGGGCACACGCTGAGTGTCTACACGCCGCAGGGCGCCCTCGATCGGCCGTGGAAACGGCACGTGATCGACCACGGCTTTCGCCGCGGGCATGCGATCTGGACGGCCGACTTCGACGCCGACGGCGACGACGACATCGCGTTCGGCCACAGCGACACACCGGAAGTCCCGGGGGTGAACGTGTACGAGTGCGTCGACGCTCATCGCGGAAAGTGGCGCAAGCACGTCATCGACGCGGGCGGCATCGCGACCGAAGACCTGGTCGCGACCGATCTGACCGGTGACGGCGTTCCGGACATCGTCGCCGGGGGCCGGGCCACGCACAACCTGAAGCTGTACGTGGCGGAACGGCGCGCGGGGCGCTGAAGCACGGCCGGCAGCGGGTGGAATCTCGATCGCCACTGGCTCGGTGAGTGCGTTGGTGAAATGCACGCGGCAGTGAACCTCGCGTGGCTCGTGGTGCCGCCGAGCGGGGCGGCCAGACGCGTCGGGGCGCGGTTGTCCCGCGAGGGCGGTGCGGCGTCCGGCAAGGTGCGGAGCGAGGGAGTGGACGAAGAGCTGCTGGATGTGGTGGACGAATTGGACCGCCCGGTCGGCCGCCTGACACGAGCCGAAGTTCATCGCCGGCTGGTGCCGCACCGCGCGGTTCACGTGTTCCTCCGGGATCCGCTCGGCCGGCTGCTGCTGCAGAAGCGTTCGATGGCCAAGGACGAATCGCCCGGGCTGTGGACGTCTTCGGCTTCCGGGCACGTCGATGCCGGTGAGACGTACGTTGCCGCGGCCTATCGCGAGCTGCGCGAAGAACTGGGCATCGACCTGCCGCTGCGGTTCGTTTTCAAGCTGCCTGCGGGTCCGGAACTGGCGAACGAGCACACGGCGCTGTTCGAAGCGCGGTGCCGTGCGGATACCGCAGGATCCATACGGTTCCCGCCCGAAGAGATCACCGAAGTGCGCTGGGTGACGCCGTCGGAACTGGACGACTGGCTGCGGGACGAGGCCGAGATGTTCGCGGCGCCCTTTCGAACGCTGTGGGCGACATATCGTCGGTGGCGGCCGGCAGCCGACCGTTGAATGTCGTGGCGTCGCCAGTGACGTGAACGAGCGGTGCGCGACGGGCGTGGGTGCCCGGGCCGACGGCGTGGCGGCGCTTCAGCCCAACAGCGAGTCGTCGTCGCCGACGCAGGCGAACTCCTGCAGTGCCGCGTGCAGCACCGGTTGTGGACACGACCAAACGAGGAAAAACATGGCCTCGCGAACGGCTCGTTCCGCGGGGTGCCCCTTGACGAAGCCGGCTCCCTTCGCCGCCGCCAGCATGGCCTGTGTGGCCCGCAGCACCAGCGAATTGGCCCGCGTACGCAGCGATTCGGCGGTGTACGGCGATTGTTCCGAGCGAGCGGTGAACAACAGATCGCCCCGAACGGCTTCCAGTTCGCGGGCGAACGTCTCGGCGATCGGCCGCAGATCCTCGCGGCGTTCGGCTTCGGCCTGCAGGTAACGGACGGCCTGAGCGGCATGCCCGACGGCCAATGCGGACGTCGTCAGCGATCCGGTACCGCCGCCTTTCCCACGTTGCATCACGCGTTCGACCGGTCCGGCAATGATCTCGGTCGCAGGGACGCGAACGTCGTTCAATCGCACCGGGCCGGTGTGCGAGCCGGTGAGGGCGAGCAGCTCGGCATGCGGCCGGATCTCCACGCCCGGAAGGTTCGTGGGCAATGCCACGAGCAGCTGCCGGCCGTCGTCGCAGGTGGCACCCGTGACGATCACGTCCGCGTGTGCCGCACCGGTGACCCAGGGAACTTCGCCCTGCAGAACGACGCAGTCCTCCCGGAGTTCGGCCATCACGGGCGGACGCCGCCAGTGTTGCCGTGAGGTGGTCAGGTGCGAGATACCCACCGTGGCGAAGCATTCGTCGGTGCACAACCGGGGCAGCCAGCGGAGCTTGACAGACTCGTTGTCGGAACTCGCCAGCCGCTGGATTGCGCCGTTCCGCTGTGTCAGGATGAACGTCGTCAGCAGGCATGCTTCGGAAAGTTCCACGTATCCAGCCTGCAATTCGGCGTCTTCGATGGCCAGTCCGCCGTATTCGCGCGGAATGGTCCAGCGGAGGACGTCGGCGTTCGAGAGGGCTTCCAGGGATTCCTGCGGCCAGTGTTCCTCTCCGTGGCGTTCGCGGAATGCACGGAGTCGCTCCAGCAGGGCGAGCCGGTCGGTCATCGCTGATCCTCACAGATTCGCGGAATCGCCGTGTTACGGTGATGCGTCAGAAACTCGGTCCCCCGCGCGACGGCCACGGCAGCCGCAAAGATGAAGCGGCTACAGGCGCGAGGACCGTCATGTTCCGTTCGGATGCCCGCGGAACGGCGAACGACCGCCGTTCCGAAGTTGAGCGGTGGGGACGGCCAGTCTACCATGCCGACAGAGCGGTGACGACGAACGCCGCCCTGGAGTGCGGGAGTTTGAGACTACTCGCCCGGGCGACGGCTTCCCGCAGAACCAACGCAAGCTGAAGGATGGTTCGATGGCCAGCAAGGCACGCATCCTGTTGATCGAAGACGACCGGGATATCGCCAACACACTGCAGCGGACGCTCAACGCCGCAGGGTACGACGTGATGCTGGCCGTCAACGGCTACGAGGGGCAGGATCTGGCGCAGAAGCACAAGCCGGATCTGGTCATCACCGACATGATGATGCCTCGTCTGGGGGGCTTCCCGGTGCTCGAATTCCTGAAGTCGCTGCCGGATCCGCCCAAGGTGATCATGATCACGGCGAACGAAGGAGCACGGCACAAGGCCTACGCCGAAATGCTGGGCGTGGACGACTACATTCGCAAGCCGTTCGCCATGGACCTGTTGCTGGAAAGCGTGGCCCGCGTGCTGGCCGGCAAGCCGAAGCCGGCGGATGACACGACCAGCACGCCTCGCCGCACGCGGCGCTCGCGTTCCCGCGATTGATTCTGCTCCGAACATTCAAGGAGTCGAATCGAAAAGCAGCGCGTCTGGCGGTACTGCCCGGCTGCTGACTGACGTGCAGAGGTGCCGGCGAACCGGTGAAGAAGACGGCGGAAGACGACGCACGCGGCAAGCTCGGCAGGCTGGTCGAATCCGAGCGGGTGCCCCTTCACGGTGAGGCCGGTTTCGCGGCGTGTCCCGGTTCGGCCGAGGCGGTTCGCGCCTTCGAAGATTCGTCGGCCGCAGCAGCGCCGCCGTCACCGCCATCCTTCCCGCCCGGCTGGCTGCCGCTTGTTGCTGGTTTTTTCACGCCGCCGGCATGGTTTTGATCGGGCTTCGCAGACGGCGGCTCGTCTGCGTGTGGAGTCGGTGCGTCCCTTTCCGGCGTCGCGTCCTTCGTCCCAGCGGGTTTCTCCGCAGCGCCGCCGACACGGCCGTCACCTTTCGCCGATTTGCCAGCAGTATCGGTTGGCTGCTGTTTCCCGTCGTCCGGTTCGGGAGGTGCGGAGCGTTCGTTCGAGGACGCTTTGCGCTCCGCCGGCGCGTGCGGAGGGGAGTCCTTTCCGGGAGCGTCCGCGGCCTTCGTCGCGTCGTTTGCGTCGGCCGGCTTTTCGCCGGCATTTTCGGAGGACTGCGGCGAAGCATCCCCGTCTGCGGGAGTTGAACTCTTGCGCGTGTCCTGCGGCGTCTCCCGTTCGGGCGGTTTCGGATGCTGCTGGCGGAACCAGGCATAGAAGCTGCGTGCGTCGCCCGACTGCAGGTACGTGATTTCCTTTTCGGCCTGTTCGCGGAAGACGCTGTTGGGGAATTCGTCGAGCAGCCGCTTGTAGGCGTCGATGGCCTTTGATGTGTCGCCATCACTGACGCACGTGAGGTAGCGGGCGATCCCGTACAGGGCGCGTTCACGAATGACCGAGGGGGCGTTGCGATCGGCCAGCAAGCGTTCGAAAGCCGATCGCGCCTGCTTGAGTTCGGAAATTTCTTCGATGTCGCCGGGGCGATCGGTGAAGGCGAGCTGTATTCCCTGGTAAAGGTTGTGTTCCGCTTCCACCAGCCTGGCGAACTGACCGGGAACCGTTCCCGCCAAGGTATCGGCGACATTGCCGTAATCTTCGGCTGTCGAAGCGGCCAGCACCTGTGCCCATGCCGATTCCTGCGAGGCGCGCGAACGGTGTGTGTAGAGCAACGCGGACAAGCCGATCACTACGATCGCCGAGACTCCGATGATCAGCTCGCGGCGATGCTTCTCGAGAAACGAAAGCGCGATCCGCGCCAGTTTCTCCAGCTCGTTTTCCTGTAGATGGTGCCGGTGTTCGCTCTTCATTTCGGATGCTTTCCATGCCCTGCCACATCGGGCCACGGACCGTCTCCGTGCCGGTCCAATGCCACCGCACTTCCAGCGACGATGCCGCCGCGGGCGAGTATAGTGCCTGGCGGAGAGGGGTCAACGAAGGCCTCGGCGGCGCGTTTTGCGCTCCTCA
>RFHO01000118.1 GCA_003696385.1 Planctomycetota bacterium
CCGCAACGGCGATGCCGCCAAGGCTCGGGCTGGCTCGGGTGGCGACGGGGATCGGTACTGCGTTGTGGGACGCGACGATGCGAATGGCGGCAAAATCGAATCTCGGGCCGATCGGACGCGAACGTCTCGCGGTTCGGTTTGGTTCCCTGAGCAGGGGAGGGGGCGCCGGCGGACGGCGCGGTTTCACGTTGCTCGAACTGTTGGTCGTGATGGCGGTGGGAGCGGCGTTGGCGATGGCCGCTTTCCAGGTTTTCGTGCCAATGATGCACGTACATGCCCGGTACGTGGCTGAGGTGGCTCGCCAAACGCAGACGTGGGAAATCGCCGATCTCTGGCGCAGGGATGCCGCGGCGGCCGGTGCGGTTCGTCTGAGCGATGCGACGTCCGGTTCGAAGGCGGAGGGCGGCACGCAGGATGCACATCCACGCGGCGGCCGGAGCGGTGCGGCGGAGATGGCCGCGGCCTGGAGTGTGGAGTTTCGCAGTCCGGAGGACGGGCGGACGGTTTCGTACCGTTTCTATCCGGAGGATGGGATGTTGCGGCGGTACGTGCACGGCGGACGGGTCAATGCGGGGGGCGACTCGGGCGCGACCACGGTGCACGTGCGGCAGTGGCGGATCGACGGAGAAGCAACGGCAAGGGTGCATCGCCTGGGTTCGGGACATGGTTCAGCCGCGGATCGTGGCACGGCGGAAGCCGAAAGAGCGCTCCCGCAGGACGGCGCCGCCGGTGAATCGTCGACCGGCGGTCCGACGATTGCCGAGCTGCGGTTGCGGTACCGTTTGCTCGTTCCGGTGTCGGGGCGGTCGCTGGAGGGGCGATTTCGGGAATATGCGGTCGTCGGTGTAGTGCGGTGATGGCCTGCAGCTCCTGAGCCGCGCATCGCGTGTGATGAGCGGTGGCGGCGCGCGGTTTCCGTCGCAGACCCGGTGACGGGGTGTGACGGCGACGACGTGTGCTGTCGTTGGTTCGGTTGCCGCAGAGGCTTCGCGGTCGGCGAAGGCGATGCGGGGGACGGCCGGCTGAGCCCGGGGGAACGGAAAGCGGAGGGTTTCGCGGCGATGGCGATGAAGAACGTCGTGGGCGTGGTGCTGGGAGGCGGCAAGGGGACTCGGCTGTACCCGCTGACGCGGCACCGCTCCAAGCCCGCCGTTCCGTTGTTCGGGAAGTACCGCTTGATCGATGTTCCGCTTTCGAACTGCATCAACAGCGGTATCAACCGGATGTATGTGCTGACTCAATTCAACTCCGTAAGTCTGCACCGTCACATCCGGACGACGTACTGGTTCGATCCGTTCGACAAGGGGTTCGTAGAGATCCTGGCGGCGCAGCAGACGCTGGAAGGTGAGCAGTGGTACGAGGGTACGGCCGATGCGGTGCGCAAGAACTTGCGGTACCTGGACCAGCCCGAGATCGAGTATGTGCTGATCCTCTCGGGCGATCAGCTTTATCGCATGGACTTCAACGACATGCTGCGAACGCATCGCGAGCATGACGCCGACATCACCATTGCCGGGCTGCCGGTGGACCGGGATGCGGCGCGATCGTTCGGGATCATGCGCCTGGACGAGTCCGGCCGCGTCCGGGGGTTCGTCGAGAAGCCGCAGACGGACGAACAGCTCGACGCGGTGCGCACCGATCCGGACTGGATGGCGCAGCGCGGGGTTCCGGTCCACGGCCGCGACTGCATCGCCAGCATGGGCATTTATCTGTTCGGCGGGACGTGCTGTTGGACATCCTGCGGCGGACAGACTATCAGGACTTCGGCAAGGAGGTCTTTCCGTCGTCGATCGACACGCATCACGTGCAGTTGCATCTGTTCGACGGGTACTGGGAGGACATCGGTACGATCCGGTCGTTCTACGAGGCGAATCTGAATGCTGCGGGGCCGAATCCACCGTTCTCGTTCGTGCACAAGGACGCTCCAATCTATTCGCGTCCCCGGTATCTGCCTCCGACCCGCTTGGAAAACGCCTCCGTCGTGAACAGTCTGATCGCCGACGGTTGCACGATCGGCAGGAACGCGGTGATCGAAAACAGCGTGATCGGTCTGCGATGTCAGATCGGCGAGGGGGCCGTGGTGCGAAACTCGGTGGTGATGGGCGCGGATTTCTACGAGCAGGAACAGCCACAACGGGGACCGATCGAAGTGTCAGCCGATGCCCCGCCGCTGGGGATCGGACCCGGCTCGGTGATCGACGGAGTGATCGTCGACAAGAACGCCCGGATCGGTGCGCAGGTCCGGATCGTGGCGCCGTCCGAGCCGGTGTCCTATCGGGAGATCGGCGAGGTGGTGGTCCGCGACGGCGTCGTGGTGTTGCCGAAGAACTTCGTCGCACCGGACGGCTGGTGCCTGGAAGACGGCGGCGCCTGATCGCGTGCGGAGCGGCCCCGCGCAGGAACGTCCGAGCTGTCGCAGGGTGCCGCGAGGTGATCCGGCGAGGGCGGGTGGTTTCGAAAAAATCGGGTAGCCGGTGCGGGCGCTCCGGTCGGGAGTACTGGCGTGAGCGTCCGCATCACGCTTCGTGTGGCGCCCGGACCGCATGGGCGGTTGGGGAAATCCGCACGAATGCTGCGTGCCATCCCGCAGACGGTTCGGGACACGCACCGGAGTTGCTAGACTGGTCGGCGAATTTGGAAGAATTGCGTCCGAGTGCTGGAGTAAACGGCACTCGGGGCAGGCGCGCCGCAGGTGTTGGGCGCGTCGAAGCGGCGGTGTCGCTGCGGGCGCTGCACGGGTGCGTCGTGGTTGTGTTCGTGAGCCGATCGCCGGGCCCCGGAGCGTTTCCGGTACTGGCAATTGACGACAGGGAGAGACTGCTTTGATGCTGCTTTGGGTCGTTCGCATTCTGTACGTGTTCGTTTCGGCCGGTGCGATTGCGACTCTGGTGAAGCAGAGCGCGGCGCCGCCGAGCTTCATCGAAGAGCATCCGCTATTGGCGTTTTTCGGGCTGCTGGCGATCAGCCAACTGGCGACGCTGATCGACCTGCTGACCCCGCGCAAGCGAATCGAGATCATTTCGGCGGTGTACTTCGGCTTGCTGATCGGCACGTTGCTCAGTTACCTGATGATCCTGGCTCTGGATCCGGTGCTGGCGGCATTGAATGTGACCGAGTATTCGGGGGTGGTTCGCACGATCGTCACGCTGATGCTGGTGTACCTGAGCACGTCGCTGATCCTGCAGACGAAGGACGATTTCCGGTTCGTGATTCCGTACGTGGAGTTTTCGCGCGAGCTGCGCGGGCGCAAGCCGCTGATTCTGGACAGCAGTGCGTTGATCGACGGTCGTATCGCGGACGTTGTGGAAACGGGCGTGATCGATGCGAAGCTGATCGTGCCGGACTTCATTCTCCGCGAAGTTCAGGAGATCGCCGACAGCAACGACCGAACGCGGCGGAACCGCGGGCGGCGCGGCCTGGACATCCTGAGGCGGCTGCAGGAATCTCCGAAGGTGGAGGTCGAGGTTCTGGAAACGGAACGCGGTCCGCGCGGACAGAATGTCGACCAGCGGTTGATTGCGCTGGCCAAGAAACTGGGGGGGCAACTGCTGACCAGCGACTTCAATCTGAACAAGGTCGCCAAGGTTCAGGGAGTGGAAGTGATCAATCTGAACGATCTGGCGGCGGCATTGCGGCCGCGCTTCCTGCCCGGTGAAACGCTCAAGATCCGGGTCATCAAGGAGGGAGAATCGCCCGGGCAGGGCGTCGGTTATCTCGACGACGGGACGATGGTCGTCTGTGAGAACGCGGCGCACCGGATCGGCGAAGAGATCGAATGTGTGGTGACCACCGTGCTGCAAAGCAGCGCCGGACGGATGATCTTTGTCAAGCCGGGGACGTCGTTGCGTTGAACGGTCGGCGGACGGCGGGGAGAGGGCACCAGCCGCAGGGATACCGTCGTACGCTTCGGTTCCGCGCTACCGGGGCGGCATGCGGCGATCGCTGTGGACGGACGCGCGAGCGTGCGGTGTTCGGCACAGGCTTGGAACCGACGGGGAGGACCGTCGGTGTTTCGGTTCCGCTGGCGATGAGCAAAAGGTGCAGGAGATGGCGCGCCGGGAGCGGGACCGTGAAGATCTGATGCGCGACGCGACCGGGCTGTCTCCACGCGGACAACTGCGGCTGATCGGCTGCGGCGAACCGCTCGTTGCGGGTTTCGGACGGCGTGGGGAGCTGCGGGTTTACTTCTCGCCGGAGCGGATGCTGCAGTGGGATGCGGAGGGTGGGCTCCGGCGCGCTTTCTGGGACGGTCGTCTGATGCGTACGCAGGGAGATTATCTCGCCGTGCTCACGCGGCAGCGGAGGTCGAATCGAACGGAATTGCTTCACCGGCCGATGAGCGACGAGGAGCGCGAGGTGTTCCTGGCCGAGGTTTGCCGACGGTGTGGTGCGCTCGTGGAGGCATTACGGGCCGGCGACGCCAGAATCCTGCGGGTCGTCGGGGCCGATGCGGCAGCGTTCGCCGAGCGTTTGGCAAGGCATCTGTCGGTAGTTCTGGAGCGCATCGAGTCGGGATGCTGGCTCGCTCCGCCGATTCCCACGCGGCGGCGTTGAGCGGAACAGAGTGTGGGCACATATCGGAAAAGATCGATGTTTGAAAAACGGCTGGATGGCCGGACGTCCGGTCTGCTCTGCGGATGGAGGGAAGCGTAGAATCGGCCGGCGCGTGCGAAGTTCGCTGCCGGGGCCGACCCGCCGGCGTGGGGTGCGGTGGTTGCGCGGTGTGCCGGTTTCGGCGGGTGTCGCCGTGCCTTGGTACGCGGGTATCAGACGGACGGCCGCCTTCGCCGGAACGGGTGGCGGAACGTTCCGAGCCGGAGCGGAATGGATGTTGTCGGCGCGCAAGTTGCTCGGTGCCTCCGGGGGTTTCCAAAACTGGGAATCTTCCCGGATTCTGCAAAAGTCGGTGCCGTTTTGCTGGACATCGTGGGCGGTTTGTGGCATTCCTAGGTGCGTTCCCGCTGAGGTGCGGGCGGCCGTGGCGGTCTGGTCTCAGCGTCGATACGGAAAGGCCGGCGACGAGGCAGCAGGCCATTGGGCGGGACGTCGGCGTTGCAGGGAGCTTTGAGG
>RFHO01000119.1 GCA_003696385.1 Planctomycetota bacterium
CGAAACCACACCTGGAGTCACACCAACGAAGGAGACGACGACGGTGCAGAATGATCTGGCGCAGGATCTGTTGGTCGCCTGGATGCACGATCCGCCGGACAAGCCGCTGAAGATTCCCGGCCACGAAGGACGGGCGGCCCGATACCTGTCCGAAGCGACGGGCCGCGACGTGACCGCCGAAGAGGTCCACAACCACAGCGCCGATCAGCTCGCCGCGGCCATCGAACGGATTCCCTTTCCGCGATCCGACCTGCCGGAGTACCGGGTTTCGTCTTCGGAGCTGCTGCTGCGGCATCCGCTGGACGCTTCGGAATCACCGCTGTCGGCTGCCGAAATCGACGAAGAGGCGGTCATCGAGACGATCCGGCAGATCGTTGCGCCCGTGAGCGGACGGCCCGACGAATCGGTGCTGCGGTTTCTGGCGCTGTGGCGATCGCTGCCCGAACGGCTGGCGGAACGCATGCCGGCTCTGGCCTGGCCGCCGGCGGACACGCGGATCCCGGATCATTCGCTGTGGCACCATCTGGACACGACCGCGGCGATCGTGGCGGCCAAACGCTGGCAACCCGAGACGGGCGAGGGGCGCTCCGACGAGTCCTGCGCGTTCCTGACATTCAGCCTGGGGCCGGTACAGAGCTTCATCGCCACGGCGCGCAGCGCGCGGGACCTGTGGACGGGCAGCATGATCCTTTCGTGGCTGACCTTTTCGGCCGCTCGTCCGCTGCTGGAAGAGCTGGGGCCGACGGCGCTGGTGTACCCGGCGTTGCGCGGGCTTCCGGTGGTCGATCTGTGGTTGCGCGATCTGGGGTTGCAGGATGTCGTTGCCGAACCGGAGGTCGAAGCGCTGCGTTCACCGTGTCTGCCCAACCGGTTCGTGGCGGTGATTCCGTGGGGCAGCGACGGCGAGCTGGCCGAGCAGTTCGCGGAGAGATGCGAAAAGGCCGCCCGGGAAGCCTGGGGCCGGATCGCGCACGCCGTTCACGGCGAACTCGACCGGCAGCTCCGCAATTGCCGGCACGGCAACGGCTGGGACCGCTTCTGGAAGGCACAGATCGACGGATTCTTCGACTTCCGCACGGCCGTTCTGCCGTGGAACGAAGCGGACGAGCCGACTCTGGCGCGGCTGTTGCGCGGCGAAGCGGAATTCGAAAAGGCCTTCGAGCAGGCCGCGGCGATCCGCCGGCTCAACGATGCCCTGCAGGCAGCGGGCATCGGCTACGGCGGCGGCTCGATCGTCGGACGCTGGCAGCATCAGCTCGAGTTGTGCAGCAAGTCGCTGCAGGCCCAGCGTTCGGTCCGGCACGTGCCGCCGGCGACGGTCGTCGGACCGGGCGAGATCGTCCCGCCGAAGTGCACGCTGATGGGCTCGCTGGAACAGATGGGGCCGGCGACGCTGCAGGAGTCGGCCGAGTTCTGGGCGGACGCCGGCGAGCGAGTGAGCATCGAAGGCGTGCGGCTGCGAACGAACGAACGGCTTTGTGCCGGCGCGCTGGTCAAGCGGTTCGCCGGGACCGCGTTCTTCGACCGGCATCTGGGCGTTTCGCCGCAATCACAGCGGATTCCCGACACGGCCACGATTGCCGCCGCGGTGTGGCTGAGCGACGCCAAACGAAGAGGCTTCGACAGGCTGGATCCCCAGCGGTGCTTCCGCGAACTGGGCAAGTGGAGCGGTCAGTGGCTGTTTGCGCCGAAACCGGAAGCGGAGGAGGACGACGAAGACCGCTGCCCGTCGGAAATCGCCGATCAGATCCGGTCCGCCCGTTCTCCCAGGCAGCTCGGTCCACCGCCGCCGTACTACGGCGTGTTGATGATGGACGGCGACCGGATGGGCGAATGGCTGCGCGGGGCGCTCGCTCCGAAACTGGGCGACGTGCTGCACCCGAAGGCCCGCGAGTTCTTCGCGAATCTGGACCGGTCCGTCGTCGAGCGGGCCCTGAACACGGCGCGTCCGGTCACGCCGGCGCTGCATGCCGCGATCAGCGAAGCCTTGGCGAACTTCGCGGTCCGCGTGGTTCCGCCGGCGATTCGAGAAAATCTCGGGACGCTGATCTATGCCGGCGGCGACGACGTGCTGGCTCTGCTGCCGACCGCCAACGCTCTGCAGGCCGCCCTGGAACTGCGCAATGCGTTCTCACAGAACTGGCACGAGACGAACGGCTCGCCACGCCTGCTGATGGGCGAAAAGGCCACGATGAGTGCCGGGATCGCTGTCGTGCACCACAAGGAAGACCTGCGCTTCGCGCTGGCGCAGGCCCGGGCCGCCGAAAAACAGGCCAAGGACCTGGGCCGCGACGCGCTGGTGCTGCGAGTCTGCCGCCGCTCCGGCGAACACTCCACGGCCCTGTGCCCGTGGGAATTCGTACCCACCGTCGAGGGCTGGGTGCAGGTTTTCCGCGGGCGTGCCGGCGGCACCAATGGCCGACCGGGCGAAGGGGCGTCCGACCGCTGGGCGTATCACCTGCGGGGCGAAACGCACGTGCTTTCGAGCATGCCGCAGGGCGCCGTGGAAGCCGAGATCCGGCGGCTGGTCAATCGTGCCGAACAGCCGACGCGGATCGCGCTGGGTGAGACGCAAGGGCGGACCGCCGGCGACGTGATGGTCGAGGCATTCCGCACCTATCGACGTCTGGTACACGAGACGCAGCGGCGGCTCGAAGAGCCCGAGGTGATCGAACACTTCGTCACGCTCTGTCAATCCGCGTCGTTTCTGGCTCGAGGGAGAGATGAATGACCGCTGCAGATACACCCGTGATCGATTCGAAAACCCGAACGGTCGGGCTTTTGCTGGATCCGCTGGACGTGCTGTACTGCGGCGACGGCCGCCCGTTCGGTGGCGCCGTCCGCGGGCAGAGCCTGCCCACCCCCCTGCCCCAGACCATGGCGGGCGCCGTCTGGACCGCGTTGCTGGACGCCGCCGGCTGCGACTTCGCCCGGTTGGTCCATGACGTGAGCGAAAACGGCTTGCCGTTCGACAAGGCGCTCGCCGAGCAGGGGCTTTCCGAGGACCTGGCCGACGTCCACGTTCGCGGACCGTGGCTGGCGCGGTTCCCCACGGCGGTGCCCGAGGGCGTCTCGCCGGCGCCGGAGGTCTTCGTCGCCGCGCCCGCGATCCTGCACAAACCGAAGCACGCCGGCGACCGGCAGAGCCTGCACCGGCTGAGCCCGCTGCCCGACGGGACGTCTCTGCCGGGCTGGGCCCGCACGCCCAGCGGACGACGTTACGACCAGCCGCGCCCGTTGTGGCTGCACTCCGGCGAAGCCACCGAACCGGCCGCCGGACTGATCGCCCTGCCCGCCCTGCATCGGTTTCTGAGCGGCGACTCGCTGAACGCGGCGGACCTGGTCGAACGGCAGGAGCTGATCGCTTTCGACCATCGGACCGGGATCGCCATCGACGCTGTCACATTCACGGCCGCGGAGACGTACATCTACACGACCAGCTTCGTGGCGTTCGCGCGCCGGGACGGTTTCCAGGCCGGATTGTACGCCGAACTGGCCGTTCCGGATTCCGTCGCTCCGCTGCTGGATCGCATCACGACGCTGCGATTGGGCGGCGAAAGCCGGCGTGTGGCGGTGCGGCCCTGCCAGCCCGTCGAATGGCCGGACGTCGCACCGGGACCGGATGATCGTTCGCTGCTGGTGCTGACGACTGCCGGGCTGTTCGCCGACGCCTGGCGACCGCGGCTCCCGAGCGGGCTGAACGTGGTCGCAGCGGCCGTCCCCGGCAGCATCCCCGTCAGCGGCTGGGATCTGGCGCGGGGCGGCCCCAAACCGGCGCGCTTCGCCGTACCGCCGGGAAGCGTGTACTTCCTGGACGGCCCGGCGACGGAACTGCCGGCCGTCCTTGCGGACGACGACCTGCTTCGGCGCCAGGGCTGGGGCTGCTTCGTCCGCGGCGTGTGGAGTGGTTGAGCCGGCTGGAAAGCCCGCTGCCCGGCCACCTCCACGCAGCCGCAACCCGACCGACAAGCAAGGAACCGCAACCGGAAACACGGACGGCCGCACACGGCGCCGTCATTCGACCATCGAACTGTCACCGACCCGATCCGACACGACGCATCAGACCGAGGAGACCCCAACCGATGACCACCGGCACCGCGACACGCACGACGGAAGCACGCCTGCTCTTCCTGCACGCCCAGACGCCCGTCCACCCGGGATCGGGCACGGCCATCGACGTGGTCGATCTGCCCGTGCAGCGGGAGCGTCACACGCACTGGCCGCTGATCCCGGGCACGTCGCTGAAGGGCATCCTGCGGGACGCCTGCCGACCAGCACGCGGCGAGGACGGCAACGGCAAGAAGTGGCTGGCCGTATTCGGCCCTGAGCAGAGCAACGCGGAAAAACACGCGGGAGCACTGACGATCACCGACGCCCGGCTGCTGGCGTTCCCCGTGCGATCGCTGCGCGGTGTGTTCGCGTGGGCCACCTGCCCTTCGGTTTTGCATCGGCTGGCTCGTGACCTGCGGATGGTCGGTGCTGCGGACGGCAGACTGGAAGATGCCCTGAAGTCACTGGATCCCAACGCCGTGCTGTGCGCCAAGGACAGTCCGCTGCTGGTCGATGGCAATGACATCGTCCTGGAGGAATACGACTTCTCCCGCAACGGCGACTGCGAGTCGATCCGCGAATGGCTGGCTCAAAACGCCGTCCCCCGGGATGGCTTCACCGATGTGGAACTCGCCCGGCGGCTGGTCGTGCTGCCCGACGACACCTTCACGCACTTCGCGCAGCATGCCACGGAAGTCGTCGCCCGGATCGGGCTGGACTACGAACGCAAGACCGTCAAACAGGGCGCGTTGTTCTACCAGGAGTTCCTGCCGACCGAGACGATCCTGTACAGCGTCGTGCTGGCCAACCGCAGCCGCAGCAAGGACTGTTCGCTGTCCGCCGCGGAAGTGCTCGAGTTCGTCGAACAGGGCCTGCCGCCGGTGATCCAGGTCGGCGGCGACGAAACCACCGGCAAGGGCCTCTGCGCGGTGCGTCTGGCCGCTGTCTCGTGATCGGAGCGGCGATTCTGCGGTCAGCGCACCGCCCTGGACTCCTTCAACAGGCAAACCAGTCATACGTCGACGACGGAACGAGGAACCCCGCCATGACCACCAGAACCGAAAGCCAACAGACCCTGGACCAGCGCCGCGCCCAGCACGCGTGGCAGGCGATCGAGAAACTCGATCGGTTTTCCAACCAGCAGAGAGACGAGTACGCCCGCGAGGCCAAGAAGTTGCCCGTGCGGATCATGGCCTCCGGATTGGGACAGGCCCTGGCGTTCATCTGTGCCAAGGCCAGCGATAAGAAAGAGACGCTCAGCCAGCTCCACCGCGACCTGACCGACTGGGTGCTCAACGGACGGGGCCTGAAAGGCGCCGCGCCGGAGAGCCTGCTGCAGAGCGTCTTCCGCGGCGATGCCGACTTCATGCGGCGGGCGACGAACGAAGTGCTCGCGTACCTGCAGTGGCTGAACCGCTTCGCCGAAGCCAAAGGGCTCGGCAAGAGCAACGACTGACAGACCGAAGACACGGCTGCTCGGGTGACACGCGCGCGGCGGCGCCGCGTCACGGCAGCGGGCGGCCGGCCACCGAACCGCAAGACCTGCTCGGCGCGGGCGGCCATGCGCCGTTGCCCGCTGGAGCGACCAGCCGCCCGACGGTCGATCGCCGAAAGTATCCGAAACGGAGAGTGCCAGGTGATGCAGATCCCCCTTCCCCCGCGGACTCGAGAACTGATCGAACGCACGCTCCGCACGGCCCCGCAGGCGGTGCACCCGGGACTTCTGCTCGACAAATACGTCGGGTCGGTGGACCACAACGGCAATGCCCCCGACAAACTGTCCGAGAAAGTCCAGAAGCCCACCGTGGAGCAGATCGCGAAGCATTCGAGCGCACCGCCGAGCGGACTGGACTATACGAAGCTGTTCGAGCAACGGCGAAAGCATCTGGGTGCCCTGCCGACCGTCGCGTTCCGCGGTAGCGCGGTCACGCCGCTGACGCTGCATCTTTCGCGGGCTTCGGCCCTGGAAAACGCCGGCCTGTGTCTGCACCACGTCTACGGCTTCGCGTACCTGCCCGGAACGGGGCTGAAGGGCCTGGCGCGGTCGTACGCCGAAACGGTGTGGTTCCCCACGCAATTCGAAGCCGACGACGACGGCCGGCCGAAGGACGATGCGCAACACGCTCGGGCCGCTGCGGCCTGGCAGAAAATCGAAGAGGTCTTCGGCTGGTCGCCCAACAGCGACGCCCGCAAGCGGTGGAAACCTTCGGGGCTGCCGAAGCACGACCGCGACGATGCCTCGCACGTCGGCCGGATCGTCTTTCACGACGCCTGGCCCGTGCAGTGGCCGCGGCTCAAGCAGGACATCCTGAACTGCCACCATCGCGACTACTACGAAGGCAACGACGCACCGGGCGACTGGGAAAATCCCGTTCCGGTGTACTTCCTGGCGATCGAACGTGGCCAGGAGTTCGAGTTCGCGCTGGGAAAGCGTCGCGACGACGTGCCCGACGAGCTGCTCGGGCTGGCGCGGCAATGGCTGGTCGGCGGGCTGACGCATTTCGCCGCCGGATCGAAGACCAACAGCGGCTATGGGAGCTTCGAGCTGACCGCGCAGGACGCCGCACTGCCACAGAGC
>RFHO01000120.1 GCA_003696385.1 Planctomycetota bacterium
ACCACGGCGCAAAGGCGCGTGGCCTAACGTGTGGCATATTCGGTTACGCGTCTGTCAGGTCGTTCGTGACAACTTTCCCGCCGTTTTCGAAATACGCGACAACCGTTTCCGGGTCTGACACCGTGTCCGCGGCCCGATGGCGTCGCATATCACGGGCCGTCCCGCAGACGGCGAATCGATGGCAAGTCCTGGAGCCATCGTTTCTTGCGGCGCCAGATCTGGTGCAGCGTATTTGGCTTGCAGCCCAGATGTCTGGCCAGAATGTCGATTCGGCCTCGCTCGTAGCCGGGTCCGTCGGCGCCCGGCGGCGGGAACGGCAGTGAGACGTTCGCTTGTTGGCACCACTGTTTCCAATCGGTCGTCGGGATCTCTCGGTGCAGCCCGGCGATGGCCAGAACCACCAAGCGGTGCATTGGCGGGTGCCACTGTGCGATCCGCTGCAGGTCGGTCGGCCCTAACGTGAGCATCGAGAGCAGCGGTTCCGGCCGGGCGGGAACCTGCGCCAGGAGCACGTCATCAGCTCTATGTTCCCGGCGTCTGAAGTGGCTGATCAGATGGTTCCTGATCACGGTCCGTGCCCATGCCCCGTATGGTCCACGATCCGGGGCGTATTTCCCCTCGAGCGTCCGCTCAAGAGTATGCTGTACCAATTCGTCGGTCAGGTCGGTATCGCCGCGTCGCTGCGGAGCGACTTTGGCGACGACCTTCTCCGCAAGCTTTTGGAGAAAGTCACGGACGTGCTGGGCCGCGGCTTCACGAACATCTTTCGGCGTGTCGGGCGAGGTCAGTTGACTCACGCAGACCTGGATCTGGACAGTCGGGCCCGGCCGCGACATGGTGCGCATTCCCTGGTCGTGACAGTGGTCGGCTGGCTCCGCGGGCCGGCCCGCTCCAGCATTCGCAACGTGGACGGAGGCCTGTCCGCTGCGAAGTCTACGCATCGGTCCAACCGGCCGAGTGGGCGCCCGGGCCTGTCTCAGTCCGGAGACGCGTGCCGCATCGCTGCATGTGGGCTCCGGCGGCGCGGTGTGCGTATTTCCGGCGTTCCCTGCGCAATGTACCCACGCGGGGTGGCGGGCTGCAAATCACGGCGCGGACCGGGCGGCCTCGTTGCTGGCTGTTTTGAATCTGCGGAGCGCTTCGACTATCATCTGCGGCCTTTCGTTCGCGTTGGAATCGGCGGCAGGGTGCGGTCAGGTTTTGGTGTGTCCCGAGACCGGTGGTGTGCCCGCCGCGCTACGTTCTTGCTGGAGCAAGCAACGGGGAATCCACGGTGGCAAAGAAGAATCTGATTGTGGCCCAGTCCGGCGGCCCATCGCCGGTGATCAACAACAGCCTCCGCGGCCTGGTCGAGGCGGCGCGGGAATTCGACAACATCGGCACGATCTACGCCGGCTGGCACGGCATCGAAGGCGTGCTGAAGGAAGAGCTGCTGAACTTGTCCGAACAGGATCCGCAGGAAATCGCTCTGCTGCGGACCACGCCGGCGGCCGGCTCGATCGGCACCTGCCGGTACAAGCTGAAGGAACACCAGCAGGAGGACTTCGAGCGGATCATCGAGGTGTTCCGGGCCCATGACGTGGGGTATTTCTGCTACATCGGCGGCAACGACTCGATGGACACCGCCAACAAGGTCGCCAGACTCGCTCAGGAACGGGGACTGGACGTTCTGGGCATCGGCGTGCCGAAGACGATCGACAACGACGTCGGCGACAGCGAATTCCAGCTCATCGACCACACGCCCGGCTATGGCAGCACGGCCCGCTACTGGTCGCACATGATCCAGATGGCCAACGAGGAAAACGCCGGCAGTTGCCCGGCCGATCCCGTGCTGGTGCTGCAGGCGATGGGGCGGCGGATCGGCTTCATTCCCGCCAGTGTGCGGCTGGGTGATCCGAACCGGGAGCTGCCGATCCAGATCTACCTGGCCGAGCGGCGGACCACGCTGGAGGAGATCGCCGACAACGTCAACGACCAGTTGAAGCGGGACGGCCGCTGCATCGTGGTGGTCAGCGAAGGATTGAATGTCGGTGACGTGGGCGAGATCCGGGACGCGTTCGGCCACACGCAGTTCAGTTCCAGCAAGATCACCGTCGCGCAGCTCGTTGTCAACTACCTGAACGAGAAGGGGTTGGCCGTTCCCGGGGCTGCGCGGGCCAACGTCCCGGGCACGGACCAGCGGCACAACATCGTCTATGCTTCCACGGTCGATCTGGCGGAGGCGTACGAGGTGGGGCGGAAGGCGGCGGAGTTGGCCGCCACGGGGCAGGGCGGCTACATGGCGACCATCCTTCGCAATCCCGGCCCGGCGTACAGCGTCCGCTACGACAAGGTGCCGCTGGAAAAGGTGGCCAACAGCGAGCGCACGTTCCCGGCGAGCTGGATCGCCGAAAACGGCATCGACGTGACCGACGATTTCGTCCGCTATGCCAAGCCGCTGGTGGGGAACGATTGGATTTCCGTGCCGATCGTCGATGGCCGGCTGCGGTTTGCACGTTTCAAGCCGATCTTCGCGGATCAGAAGCTCGCCCCCTACGTGCCCGTCGCCAAGCGGCCGAAGAATGCCTGAACGGCGTGCATGCGACGCGATCGCATTTGCCACGCGGCGCGGGCGGTCCCGGAGACATGGCGCGGGCTGCGATCCGGCGCGGTGAGCCGGTTCCGCAGTGCTTCTGCAAGACGGTACTTTTTTCACGCCAGAGTCGCGTGATTTGCCGCGGGATCGTGCGGGGTGTGCCGCGAAATCCCGGGCCGGAGCGCCGATGACACCGACGCGCGGCCGACCGGCGGCCGTCGGTGCGAGGGACGGCATGAAGCGCGGCGGACGCAGGACGGCGTCCGTCCGGCGGAACGTGCCGGGCGTCCGGGAACGTGATCGGATGATGGTTCGTCGAGGTGCGTTACAGGAGACTGGCCAGTGTCGGACAACCCGTTGGATTCCTTTACGCGACAGCACGATTTCCTGGTCGGCATCGATTCGGACGGCTGCGCGTTCGACACGATGGAGATCAAGCACAAGGAGTGCTTCATTCCGAACTTCATCAAGTACTTCGGTCTGCAGCCGGTGGCCAAGTACGCTCGGCAGTGCGCCGAGTTCTCGAATCTGTATTCCAAAGGCCGTGGTGCGAACCGCTTCCCCGCGTACCTGTGGGCACTGGATCTGCTGGCCGAACGACCCGAGACGCGGCGTCGCAACGTGCAGCTTCCGCGACTGCAGGGGCTGCGCGATTGGGTGGCCCGCGAAACGAAGCTGGGCAATCCGGCGCTCGCCCGGGCGGTCGAAGAAACCGGAGATCCGGATCTGAAGCTGGCCCTGGAGTGGTCCACGGCCGTGAACGAGGCAGTGGCGGAGATGGTTCACGGGATTCCGCCGTTTCCTGGGGTCCGTGAGTCACTGCAGAAGCTGCACGCGGTGGCCGACCTGATGGTGTGCTCGGCCACGCCCAACGCGGCGTTGCAGAAGGAATGGGAAGAACACGACATTGCGCAGTACGTGCAGGCGATCTGCGGGCAGGAAGCCGGCAGCAAGAAGGAAACGCTCGGGCAGGCCGCCGCGCAAGGCTATCCCGAAAACCACGTGCTGATGATCGGCGACGCACCGGGCGACCTGAAAGCGGCCAAGGCGGTCGGAGCGCTGTTCTACCCGATCAACCCCGGCCACGAGGAAGCGAGCTGGCAGCGGTTCGTCGAGGAAGCCTGTGACCGGTTCCTGCAGGGCACCTATGCCGGCGAGTACGAAGCGGCGCTGATCGCGGAATTCGATACCTACCTGCCCGAGCGGCCGAGCTGGCCGACGGCGTGACGTGCCGACAGCTTCGACCCCTGGGACGTTCCGCACGACCGGCACGTGGCAGAGCATCGACAGCATTCGGAAAGTACAGCAATGGCAGAGCACGACATCGGACTGATCGGACTGGCCGTGATGGGTCAGAACCTGGCGCTGAACATGGGGCGCAACGGGTTCTCGGTGGGCGTCTTCAACCGGACGACCGAGAAGACGGACGAGTTCGTCGCCAACCGTGTGGGCGACTACCCGATTCGCGGCTATCACGAGCTGAAGGAGCTGGTGGCGAACCTGAAACGGCCGCGGCGCGTGATGCTGATGGTCAAGGCCGGTCCGCCGGTGGACGCCTTCATCGAGCAACTCATGCCGCTGCTGGAACCCGGGGACATCATCATCGACGGCGGCAATTCGCACTTTGCGGACACGATGCGCCGCTGCGAACAGGTCGAGGCGGCCGGTCTGTTGTACGTCGGAGCGGGCGTCTCCGGCGGAGAAGAAGGTGCGCTGCTGGGGCCCAGCATCATGCCCGGCGGATCCGAGGCGGCTTGGCCCCACATCAAGCCGATCTTTCAGAAAATCGCCGCCAAGGTCGGGCCGAACAACGACATCCCGTGTTGCGACTGGGTGGGACCGTCCGGCAGCGGGCACTACGTCAAGATGGTCCACAACGGGATCGAGTACGGCGACATGCAGTTGATCTGCGAGGCGTACTTCCTGATGAAGCTCGTCGCCGGGTTGAGCAACGAAGAGCTGTTCCGGCTGTTCGACGAATGGAACCGGGGCGAACTGTCGAGCTACCTGATCGAGATCACCCGCGACATCTTCACCGTCAGGGATCCCGAGACCGGCGAGTATCTGGTCGATCTGATTCTCGACACCGCGCAGCAGAAGGGCACGGGGAAGTGGATGAGCCAGCACGCTCTGGATTTGGGTGTGCCGACGACGCTGATCACCGAAGCCGTCTACGCCCGCTGTCTGTCGGCGCAGAAGGAAGCCCGCGTACGCGCGTCGAAGATCCTGACCGGTCCGGAAATCCGTTGGGACGGCGATCGCGCGGCGTTCGTCGA
>RFHO01000121.1 GCA_003696385.1 Planctomycetota bacterium
AAGTACGTGCCGACGAACCGATCCCGCAACACCCGCAGTTCGTCGGGTGTGCGGTTCGCGGCGATGCGGGCCAGCGGTCGATCGCCGGCCAGCACCGCGGTCGGGCACCAGCTTTCGACGCGGCGCTGCTGAAAGTCGATCCGCCAGCGTCCGCCGGCGGTCCACAGCTCCCACGTCCGCGTCGGTCGGTCGTCCACGCGGCTGGCCAGCACATCGGCCTTCAGGCCACCGGGAAACTCCAGATGTGCGTGGGCGACGTCGAGCTGTTCGCCGGTGAAGGCCAGCCCGGTCGCGGAAACGGTGTTCGGCCACTGTCCCGTCAGCGTCAGCAGCAGGTCCAGGTCGTGGATCATCACGTCGGCAACGACGCTCACGTCCAGACAGCGAAAGGGGAACGGGCTGCAGCGACGGACGAGCACATGCCGCGGGTCGGCGAGCCTTCCGAGCACTTCGGCTGCGGGATTGAAGCGTTCGATGTGGCCGACCTGCAACGGCACGCCGTGTTCACGGGCGGCGGCGACGATCCGTTCCGCTTCGGACACCGAACCGGCCAGCGGCTTTTCGACCAGCGTCGCGACGCCGGAGGCGAGAAACCGGCAGGCGATCGCCGCGTGCAACGACGTGGGCACGGCAATGACCACCGCATCGACGCGATCCGTCAGCGCGGTCCAATCCGGCACGAATCGGCAGCCGCAGCGAGCGGCCACCCGTGTTCCCTGCGCGGCGTTGGCGTCGGCCACCGCCACCAGTTCGACATCGGGTTGCTGCGAAAGGATCCGTGCGTGGTGTTGTCCCAGCGCTCCCACGCCGATTACGGCCATCCGGATTCGCTGCATGGGGTGTCGCTCCGTTCGTTTCGTGCAGTTTCAAGCCGCCCGGTCTTGGGGCGTTTCGGTTGCGCGGGCGGTTTCCCGAAGCCGTCGTGCCAGGGCGTGGTTCAGTGCGTGTCCGGAGCGTTCGGCGACCACGCGGCCGCTCAGTCGGGCTCCGACCAGCGCCAGATCGCCGACCACGTCCAGCAGCTTGTGTCGCGGGCATTCGTCTGCGAAGCGGAACACGTTGTCGACCGGACGTCCGTCGTCGTCCAGGACGAGCAGATCCTTTGCGCCGACACGCCGTCCATACCCGGCTGCGCGGAGGACGGCCACTTCCCGCTGGAGCACGAACGTCCGTGCCGAGGCGATCCGCTCGCGGAACACGTCCGCGGTGATGGGTTCGGTCACCGCGCCGGCGGCGATCGGAGCCGCCCGGCCGTAGTCCAGCCGGTAGGTGACCTGCAAACCCGCGTCGCCGTTCGGCTCGAAGCGGATGCCCGCTCCGCAATTGCCGACATGCACCGCTTCCTGCGGCTTCAGCCGTCGCGGCGGGCGGTCGAGTGCGATGGTCCCCGCCCGATCGATGGCATCGACGAAGGGGCGGCTGGATCCGTCGAATCCGGGAACTTCCGGACCGTCGATCTCGATCCGGCAGTTGTCGACCTGCAGTCCGGCCAGCGCGGCCATCAGGTGTTCGATCAGCTCGACCCGGGCGCCGTCCGCGGCGATCGCCGTCCGTCGCTCTGCCGGCACGACGTTTTCGATGCGTGCCGGGATCGTCGGGCGGCCGGGACGATCGATGCGGCAGAAGACGATGCCGGTGTCCGCGGCGGCGGGTTGCAGGCGAAGCGTCACGTCGGCATTGGTGAAAAAGCCGATGCCGGTCAACGTGACGGCACGGGCGAGTGTCCGCTGGCGATCTGTGCCGTCCATGACGTGGTCTCCGGGGGATGACGGGTGGGACGGTGGATCGACTGCTCAGGCCGTGGCCGGTGAAGGTCGCAGCGGACGGTTCGGACCGGCGATTGCCGTCGGCATGCAAAGAACCCTCCAGCCTCCGTCGTGTGAAAACGAAGACTGGAGGGGGCCAAGGAGGATGCCGGAAATTGAACCGCCCTGCTGTGAGCGGCGGAGGCGTTCGCGCTGGCGCCGAGATGCCACGGTCCGCGTGCGCCGGTTGCGAAAGAGAGCCCTGGCGGCCCGGAGCGTCGCTCGCGGATCGGTCGCGGTTCGTGCGAACGCGGAACCGCTTGCCGGGGTCACTTGCGCGTCCCGGCTCCGGGGGCCGCGGCCGCGCTCTGGTATCGGCGGTTGAGGTACTCGATCACCGAATCGGTGATGTCGTCTTCGGGACGGTGATAGACGACCTGTCGATTCAGGCTCTGGATCAGCGACTTCGGGTCGCTGGCGTCGATCTTGTCGCCGTTGTAACGGAGGATCAGCGTGTACTTGTAGTACTCGGCGTACTTCTTCACGACGTCGACGACTTCCAGATAGATCGTTTCGTAGATCTGGGATTCCTTGCGGAGGAAGTCGCGCTGGGCGGTCTTGCGGAAGGTTTCGAATTCGGTGCTCAACTGGGTGACGCGTTTTTCACGCTGCAGGTATTCGGGACTGTCCGGCTCGAATTCCTGCATTTCCTTGCGGAGCTGCTGGATCTGGAGGGCCATCTGTTTGGCCTTGTCGTCGCTCTTCTGGATTTCGGCCTTCAGATCCTCACGCAGGGCTTTGAACTTTTCGTAGGACTTGAACACGCGGCCCATGTCGATCAGGCCGACTTTGTGGGGGATGCCTGCGCCGGGTGCCTGTGCGGTGAGCTGCGAGCTGAAGCCGACTCCCAGGGCGGCGGCGAGACAAGCCACGATTCCGGTGACTAGAATGAGCTTCTTCACGGTTCGTTCACTCCCTTGAATCTTTGCGGTCACCAACGATCCTTCGCTGACGGAGCTGTTGCGATCGACCGGACGTCCGGCGCCATGTTGCCGGTCGCCGGTGCCGCCGCGGTACAGCTTCGAGCACGGGCGGCGTATTGTGCCGAGCGGGCCGATCGCGTCAATACCGATTTGCGACCGGCTCCGCGGCGGCGTGCGACGTGACGCGTCGGCCACCGACCGGAGCCGACGGTGCGTGACGCAACGTCTGGGGGGACGCTCTCGTTGCGGCGGTGTGCGGAAGGCGGTAGACCGCGCCTGTACCGATGGCGGACACAATGAACGACTTCCGATGGCAATCACCTTCGTTGCGGCGACCATTGCGGGTCGCCGTGCTGATGTCCGGGGGCGGTCGGACGTTTCAGAACCTGCTGGACCGGTCACGGATGGGGGCGCTGTTCGCCGAGATCGTGCTGGCGGTCGCGGACCGGGAATGCGGCGGTCGGCAACGGGCGGAAGCGGCGGGAATACCTGTTCGGCTGATTCCCCGACGGAGATTCGACGACGGGGAAAGTTTCAGCGAGGCGGTGTTCGCGGCGTGCGAAGCGGCGGATTGTGACGTCGTGGCGATGGCCGGCTTCCTGTCGCTGCTGCGGATTCCCGATCGATTCGCGTTCCGTGTGATGAACATTCACCCGTCGCTGATTCCGGCCTTCTGCGGCCCGGGGTTCTATGGTAAGCGGGTGCATCGGGCGGCGATCGAGCGTGGCGTCCGCGTCAGCGGCTGCACCGTGCACTTCGCCGACAACGAGTACGACCACGGGCCGATCATCCTGCAACGCGTGGTTCCCGTCTTCGACGAGGACACGCCCGAAACACTGGCGGCGCGGGTGTTCGAACAGGAATGCCGGGCATATCCGGAAGCGCTGGAACTGTACGCGCAGGGCAGGCTGGCGTTTCGCAATGGTCGGCTGTTCGTCGACCGTTGACGGAGGAGGTGGGCATCCGGAATCACCGATGAGCCGAACGGGGAAAGTCTATCTGGTCGGCGCGGGGCCGGGCGATCCGGAGCTGATTTCGCTGCGCGCGGTCCGCTGCCTGCGCAAGGCCGATCTGGTTCTGTACGACGGATTGGTCAATCCCCTTCTGCTGCGGCACACTCGTGCGGTGGCGGAACGGACGTGTCGCGTGATCGGGCCGCACGGTGAGCGGCTGGACCAGCAGGACATCAATCGCCGACTGATCGAGGCGGCACGGGCCGGCAAGACCGTCGTGCGTCTGAAAGGCGGCGATCCGTTCGTGTTCGGGCGGGGCAGTGAAGAAGCCGAAGCGCTGGCGGAGGCCGGTGTTCCGTTCGAAATCGTGCCGGGAATCACGGCGGCGACGGCGGTGGCGGCCTATGCGGGCATCGCATTGACGCACCGCCGCTACGCCAGCGCGGTCGCACTGGTGACCGGGCACGAGGACCCCGGCAAACCCGGCAGCGCCCTCGATTACCGCATCCTGGCGGCGTTTCCGGGGACGCTGGTGTTCTACATGGCGTTGCGACGCGTGGACGCCATCTGCCGGGAACTGATCGCACATGGCAAACCGGCCGAGACGCCGGCGGCGATGATCGGCTGCGGGACGTTGCCGACGCAGCAGACCGTGGTGGCGACGCTGGAGGAACTTCCGCAAGCCGTCGCGCGGTCGGGATTGCGGCCGCCTTCACTGCTGATCGCCGGCGCGGGGGTCACGTTGCGGGAAAAGATCGGGTGGTTCGAGCGGCGGCCGCTGTTCGGGCTGCGGATCGGGATCGCCCGTGCGGAGCAGCAGGCGTGGGAGGTCGTCGAACAGATCGTCGAGAAGGGGGCCGAACCGGTGCTGTTGCCGGCGATCGAGGTCGGGCCCCCGGAGGACTGGTCCGCCGTCGACCGGGTCCTGGATGCGGTGGACGAATATGACTGGATCGTCTTTACGAGCGTCAACGGGGTGGAGGCGTTTCTGGGGCGGCTGTGGGAACGGGGCGGTGACTGGCGTCGCCTGGCGGGCTGCCGACTGGCCGCCATCGGTCCTGCGACCGCCGCGGCGTTGGAGCGGCATCGGTTGCGTCCGGATCTGATGCCGTCCAGCTATCGGGCCGAGGGGCTTGCCGATGCCCTCGCCCCTCTGGTGCCGGGATGCCGCGTGTTGTGGCCGCGAGCCAGTCGGGGCCGCGACGTGCTGCCGGAGAGGCTGCGGCGTGCGGGAGCGGCGGTGGATACGGTCGTCGTGTACCGTAACGTCGACGTATCCCAGTGGCCCGAAACGATCCGTGGCCGGCTCGAACAGGGAGAACTGGACTGGCTCTGTCTGAGCAGTCCGTCGATCGCCCGCAGCGTCGCACGGCTGCTGCCGCCGACCGCGTGGGAGCACGTGCGCGCGGGGCGGATCAAGGTGGCGGCGATCAGTCCCGTCACGCAGCAGGCCGCGATCGAAGTCGGGTTGCCGGTGACGATCGTGGCCGAGCAGTACACGTGGCCTGGGCTGCTGAAGGCCATCGCCGAGGCCGAAGGTCGCTCCACGGAGTGATGCGCGACCTCGTGCTCCGGACCGTGTGATTCAACGGTGCACGTGTCTCTCCGCCGGCGGATTCTCAGAGCGAATTCAGCGCAATTGTCCCGAACCAGCAAAGAATGCCGCGACCGGCGAGTCCGGAGCGAGCACGTAGATTTCGACGCGTCGGTTGCGGGCGCGATTTTCAGGGCTGGTATTGGGGACGATCGGCTGGTACATGCTGTAGCCGGCAGCGCCCATCCGTTTGGGGTCGATGCCCAGCTTCTGCAATTGCAGCACGACCGAATTGGCGCGGTCGGTGGACAGGTGCAGATTGGTCGGATGCTTGGCCCGGGTGGAGGCCCGTTTGATCGGCAGGTCGTCCGTATGGCCGACCACCAGAATGTCGAATTGCCGGGCGTCGGCCGTGTTGAGGATCTTGGCGAAGTCACGCAGCAGCGGGATCGCGGACGGCTTGATCCGGTCGCTGCCGAGGTCGAACAGGATGTCCGAGTGGAACTTGCTGACGCCCGTCACCGGATCGAATTCGAAGTTCGGATACTTCTTGACCAGTTCCTGGAAGCGGCTGGTGGTTTCCGGAGACATCGGATTCTTGATGTCTCCGCGGTTGAGCATGCTGACGAATTTCTGGTGCAGTTCCTTGCGTTCCGCTTCGAGGTTGCGGACCTGCTGGTTGGCGATTTCCAGCTCACGTTGCAGGTTCGCCGCGCGGGTTTGCAACTGCTGTTTTTCTTGCAGGGCCTGAGCGAGCGACTTCTGGCACTGGTCACGTTCGGCCATCAGAGCCTTGTTCTGGGCGTAGAGCTGGCGAGCGTTCATCTGGCTCTGCCGGAGGACTTTCTGCGGAACGGTCTGGCAGCCGACCGCGGCCACGGTCAGCAAGGCCAGGCAGAACCAGCGCATCGTTTTGTCGACTTTCCAAACGGCTCGCATCACGGCACTCCTTCTGTGACCTTGGCCGGGCATGACCCGTTTCGAATTCGCGCGGAATCGCCCCGCACATGGGCTGGCGTCCCATTTCCTCGCCGCGAACGTCACCGGACGCCGCCGGGGATCCCATCCGGAAGTGAGGCCTTGGCCGCACACGTCGGCAGGGCAAATGCCTTACGACATCGAACGGACCGGTACCTCAGCGGTGAATCGCAGGCCGCATCAGCGGGCGGAAAGGGGACTCGTCGGTTCGGTGGAAAGGAATCGGGTGGGTGCCGAGCTTGCGGGAAACTCGGAGGAAAAGGCAGGATGCCCCGGCGAACGCCTGGGCTTGGGAGGGGTGCGGCGTTATAACGGCTGGCCCCGAACGTGCCAAGGCCGGTTTTCCGCGTGAGGTGTGTCGGGGTGTGGGGATGTGCTCGTGCTTGGCGGTGACGCACCGCTTCCGCCTCCGGAGCCCTGAGCGCGCTCCGCCGAGAGGCGCGGATCGACACCGCCTGCCGCGGGCGGATCCATGCCGTCGGCGATGATGGGCTCGGCCGATTGCGCGAACGGCATGTTGCCGGGACGGCCACAATCAGGAGCAGTCCAGCGATGTCCGAAGCCGAAAAACCACGCGTGTTGTTCGTGTGCGTCGAGAATGCCAACCGGAGCCAGATGGCCGAGGCATTCGCGAAGATGCTTTCCGGCGGCGCAGTGGAAGCGTACAGCGCCGGGTCCCGACCGTCGGGGCGCGTCAATCCGAAGGCCGTCGAGGCCATGCGCGAAGTCGGATACGACCTGACGACGCACCGCTCGAAATCGTTGGACGACGTGCCGGCCGAACCGTTCGATGTGGTCGTGACGATGGGCTGCGGCGATCGTTGCCCGCGGATCCCGGCGCGTCGTCGGGAGGACTGGGCGATTCCCGATCCCCGCGAACTCCCACCGGACCAGTTCCGCGTGATTCGAGACAGGATTGCCGAAAAGGTTCGTAGGCTGCTCGACGAGTTGTTGCGCCAGCCGCACGGCCGCTGAGCTCCACCGCGACGCCGCTTTCTGGAACGCGCCGCGTGACTCTTCCGAACGCCGGGCCGCAATATGCCGGGCAGGCACCACATCGGGTGGTGTCTGCCGGAGACCCGCCGCCGGTGCCGGACACGACGGCGCGACGTCGTGTCGTGTCGTTTGGTCGGGTCGTACGGATCGAAGCAACCAGCGTTGCGGTCCGCAGATGGAGGGGCAGCTGACATCCCCGCCCCGGCACCTAGACTTCTACGAATACCGGTGTCGGGGCGGCGTTTTGACCGCTTCGACACAGACGCTGTACAATCGGCAACTTCGCGGGCTCACGCGAATTGCGTGTCGATCAGGGAGGCGGGATGGCGGAGAACGCTCCGTCTCGAACCGCGCGTCAGCAGCCATGTCGCAATCGTCGTCGGTGACATCCAGGAGTGCCCGCGTGGCGTCGGACAATGCCAAGGTGGCCGGCCAGCGGCTGGGGAAGTTCCGCATGATCCGCCGACTGGGCGTGGGCGGTATGGGCGCGGTGTATCTGGCCGAGGACACCGAGAAGAATCGCGTGGTGGCGGTGAAGGTTCTGCCTCGCGATCGGGCGGCCAACAATCCGACGCTGGTGAAGCGGTTCAAGGCCGAAGCCCAAGCCGCCGCTCGACTCGATCACGACCATATCGTTCGCGTCTACGAAGCGGGCGAAGTTTCCGGATACCTGTACATCGCGCTGGAATACATCGACGGCATCGATGTGCATGAGCTGGTGCGTCGCAAGGGCGTCTTGCCCATTCGCCGGACCATCGACATCGTCCGGCAGGTCGCCGGGGCGCTCGAGCACGCCTACCAGCGGAACATCGTCCACCGGGACATCAAGCCCTCCAATCTGCTCATCCAACGCGACGGGACGGTCAAGCTGGCCGATCTGGGACTGGCCCGGGCCGTCGACGAAACGGCCAATACCAGCATCACCCGCGCCGGGACGACGGTCGGCACCGTCGACTACATGGCCCCCGAACAGGCCCACAACAGCAAGGCCGCGGACACGCGCAGCGACATCTATTCGCTGGGCTGCACCTGGTATCACATGCTCACCGGCCAGCCGCCGTTTCCCGAAGGCAGCCTGATCAACAAAATCACCGCCCATGCCACGCAGCCGCCGCCGGACCCGCGCAAGCTGAATCCGGCCGTGCCGGAATCCGTCGTGCGGGTGATGCACAAAATGATGGCCAAGCGGCCGGAAGACCGCTATCAGACTCCGGCGGAGTTGATCGCCGCCATCGACGACGTGCTCCGCCAGCAGAAAGCGCAGCGGAGGTCATCGGCCAAGGCTGCCGACGAGCGGGCCCTGGAACAGATGGCGGCCGAAGCGCTTCAGGAAGCCGAACGCGAACGTGCCGCGGAGGCGCAGACGCAGCCGGAAGCGGCGGCCGAAAACACCGCCGAGGAATTCGAATTCGTGCCTCGCTCGGGCGGGCGAACGGTGACCGGGCCGCCGCCCGCTCGACGACGCAAGCGGGCTGCTCCGCGGAAACACGGCCCTGCCTGGATGCCCTGGGCGGTCGGCGCGGGGGCTGCCGCGTTGTTCGTTTTGCTCGCGATCGTCTTGTGGCCCGGGGGACGCACCGAAACCGCCGATGGACAGACCGGATCCGTTTCCCCACCAGCGACGGAGAAGAGCGGAGCCGACACGGCCTCCTCGGACGGTTCCGCAAGTTCCAAAAGCGGGGGGCGCCATCCCGAAACGCCGGCCGTCGTTCGAAACGAAGGGACGGGGACCACGACGCACGGTGGCGAGGGGCCGTCGCGAAAAAAGCCCGCGTCGTCCGGCGGTCAGGGTGACGGTAGTCCGCGTGGACGAACTCCGGCGGGCGATCTCCGCCGGATCACCGCGGCTTTTGCATTCCCCTGGCGCGGTGCCGGCCTCCCCTCGCTTTCGGCCTGGGATGGTTCTGCGTCGGCGATCGAACCGGACTGGTGGAAGCGGGCGTCGACGGGCCGCAGTGCCGTGCCGACGGCCGTGGGGGACGACTTTACGGAGTTCACTTCTCTGAACGCGGCGGTGCGGCGGGCCGACGCCCCTGACGTCGTTCTGCAGCTTTCCGGTCAGGGGCCGTATCGCCTCGACGCCGACGACTGGAGCCGCCGGCGTTCCGTCGCCATCCGCTCGCGGTCGATGAAGGACGTGCTCGTCGATCTGTCGAAGCTCGACGGTGTTCAGGGGCTGCGTCTGGGCGACTGTTCTCTGGTGTTCGAGAACGTGCGGCTGTGGCTCGTGCCGCCGCGCAGGCGTGCCGCCGGTGAAGGGGTGCCGGCAGTGTTCTCGTCGCGTGGAAGTGACATTGCGTTCGTCCATTGTTCGATCCAGCTTCTGGAGCCGTCTTCGGTACCCTGCGTGTTGTGCCGCTTTGAGGGCGGGCAGCGCGGAGACAAGGCGGCGTCGAGTGCGGCGGCCGACAAAGCCAGGCGGGCGCAGGGCTCAGCCGGCCGACTGCTGTTCGAGCGATCCGCCGTCGTGTGTCCGGGGCTGGGCGTGCTGTCGGTGCGGTCCCGGCCCGTGGCGGTCGCCGCGGCCCGGTCGCTGCTGCTGGTGCCGGGAGCGACGGCCCTGTCCGTGCACTCCAGCGAACCGGCCGGTGCGGCGCTGTTCGACGTTCGTCTGTTCTGTACCACGGTGTTGGCCGGCCGCAAGTTCTGCGCGCTGGCCGTGGATCGGATGCCCGGCGGGTTGTCCATCGCCACGCACGCCAGCGTTCTGGTCTCGCAGGAACCGCAGTCGGAGCTGGTCAGCGCCGCGCAGTGGCCGGTCAACCAGATCACGGAGCCCGGTCGGACACGGCTGCTGCGCGCGGTCTGGCGGGCGGAACGGACCGTCTTGGCGGGATGGCAACGCTTGCTGACGACCTCACCTTTCACCACCGAAAGTTCGCCCACCAGCGAGAGCTGGAAGCTGATCTGGGGACGGGCCGAAGGCGTGCGTTTCGTATCGGCGGCCGATTCGAAGGCGTGGCGGCCGGACGTTCCGATCGAAGACTGGTCGGCGGTGACGGGGCTGCCCGGTTGGACGCAAGGGGACGTCGGTTGTGCGACGTCCGAGTTACCGCCGATCGACCGCCTGGGCCTGGTGCGCACCCGGCGCTATCGCCAGCGGCTTCTGCCGGAAGGGACGCGCTTCGGCCCGGGTAGCCCCCGTGTGGAAGTGGATCTTTCGCGAACGCCGCTCGAAGAGGCCATCGCGGCGCGTTCGTGGGCGGATGGAACGGTGTTCGTCGTGCGAGGTTCGGGGCGGCATCGCGTCCGCCCGATCGCGATCGAAGGACGCAGTGCTCGCATCGAGTGTGTTTCGAAGGATCCGGACGATCCGCTGGTGCTCGTACCGTCGGCGGCTCGCGGCGGAGGCGCCGGGCAGGAGGCAATGTTCACCGTGCGCGCTGCGCATCTGGAAATCCGTGGGGCGACCATACAGTTCCCCGCTGCTTTTCGGGCCGATGGGACGCCGTCACGGTGGCTGCTGGTCGAGGGCGGAAGCTTTCGGGCCGAAGCGTGCCGGGTGTTTGGACCGACGGTCGATGGAGTGGGATTCGACGCACTGATCGAATGGAGGAGCGGCACGGCCGAACCCTCCGACGGGCGGCGGCGACGGCGCGGTGTGCTGCGCGATTGTTACCTGATCGGCCGCTGCCGACTGCTGGACGCGCAGATTCGCGGGCGGGATCTGCTGATTCACAACACGCTGCTGGTGTCCGACGACGCGGCCGTGATCGCGGACCTGCGCGGTCTGTCGGCCGATGTCGACGCCACCATCGAAGCGGTGCAGACGACCTTCGCCGCCGCTCGGGCGTTTTCAGTCAAGAGCCTGCGAGTGGGCGAGAGGGGACGCCGACCCTGTCGGATGATCGTGATTCGGTCGCTGTTCGCCCCACCTCCCGCGGACGTGGCGTCCGGCGACGCATTCGCGTTGTTCACCCCGCAGGGGGCGATCGCGCGCAAGCAGATCGCGTGGTTCGGCGACACCAACGCTTTCGCGAGTGGCGTCGTGCCGTTGCGGACCGATGCTGCGGAAGTCCCGTCGGGGGATCCGCTGTCCGTGTGGAAGCAGTTGTGGGGGCCGGACGCCGTGCTGACGCCGCTGTGGGGCGCAGATGTGGTACGCTGGGCGGGGCGCCCGCAGATGAAGGCCCGCCCGCCCGCGGATCGGTTCACGCTCGATCCGGCTTGCCCGGCCGCTGTGTCCGGTGTCGGCGGTGGGCCGGTGGGCTGCGACCCGACTCGTTGGCCGCGGCCGGAACCGCCGCCGGACGACGCCGTGACGCGTCGGTGACGTCGCTGCGCCGACGCCCCAGGTAGGTCGTGGCGAACGGCCCGCCGCGGCCGCCCTCGGAGTTTCGGGTGCCACGCGAGCGCGGGCATCACCGCGGACGTGCGGCCCGTTGAAGGACCATGATGGACAACGACGCATTCGAGCAACTCGCGATCGAAAACGTTCTGCAGTTGATCGCCATTCCGGGCGCAAGCCGAGCCGAGCACGACGTGGCGGCGTTCCTGGTCGACCGGTTGCGGATGGCCGGAGTACCCGAGACGGCGGTTGTGTTCGACAACGCACACCGCAAGTCGGGGGGTGGCACCATCGGCAACCTGATCGTGAAGTTGCCTGGGACGCGTCGCGGCGTGCGGCGGCTGCTGATGGCCCATATGGACACCGTGCCGCTGGCCGTCGGCACCACGCCGCGGCTGGACGGAGAGTGGATCCGGTCCAGCGACCCGCACAGAGCCTTGGGCGGCGATGATCGCGCAGGCTGTGCCGTACTGCTCACCTGCCTGCAGACTCTGCTGCAACACGACCTGCCCCGTCCGCCGCTGACGCTGGTGTGGACCGTCCAGGAAGAGATCGGCCTGCGTGGGGCGCGTTTCCTGAACACCCGCAAGCTCGGTGCGCCACGGCTGTGTTTCAACTTCGACGGAGGCGCCCCGGAGGTTGTGGTCACCGGAGCGACCGGCGACATCAACATGGAGATCGAGATCACGGGCATCGCCAGCCACGCCGGGGCTCACCCGGAGCAGGGAGTCAGCGCCGCGGCGATCGCCGGGCTCGCCATCGCGGATCTCGTGCAGAACGGCTGGCACGGCCTGATCGAAAAAGGCAACCGACGCGGAACGAGCAACATCGGGGTGATCCGTGGCGGCGACGCGACCAATGTCGTCATGCCGACGCTCTCGTTGCGGGCGGAAGCTCGCAGTCACAACGCCGCTTTTCGCCGGCGCATCGTCCGGGAGTTTCATTCCGCGTTCCGCCGGGCGGCCGAGTCGGTACGCGACGTCCATGGCCGATGCGGCAGTGTCGCGTTCGAGGCCGAGACGAAGTACGAATCGTTCCGGCTGCCCAAGTCCGAGGCGTCGGTCAAGCTCGCGCTGGCCGCCGTGCGCCGCGTGGGGCTCGAACCGTCGACGCGGATCGCCAACGGCGGGCTCGACGCGAACTGGATGACCGCCCACGGCTTTCCCACCGTGACCATTGGTTGCGGGCAGTTCGATATCCACACCGTCGATGAGCGGCTGCACGTGCCGAGCTACCTCGATGCCTGCCGGATCGCCCTCGAATTGGCCACCGCCAGCGAGTAGACTGGATCCGGCGCGGGATGTTCGCCGCACGCGAGTTGGTTCGGGTGACGCGAACCATGGCGCATCGCGGGCTCGCGCTTCCCCGTTGTTTCGCCGGCCGCCGCCGATCGGAGCGAGACGATCATGCCCACGACCTCCACGCGAACGCCCCCGACCGCAGACACGAGCGTCATTGTGGCTCGATTCGGCAATGCGTCCGAAGCCGAGCTGGCGCGGGCGGTTTTGGCCAGCCATGGCATCGATGCCTTCGTGCTTGGTGAGGACGCGGCGATCACGCTTTCCTACATCGGTCCGGCGCTCGGAGGGGTCGAACTGCGCGTGCGCGCCGCCGACGCCGACCGCGCGAGGCGGATCCTGCAACGTGCCCACCGGCGAGACGCCTCCGGGGAGTCGGCGTTGCGTCGATGTCCCCGCTGTGGAACCGCCGTTGAGAGACAGTTCGCGGTGTGCTGGAACTGCGGAGGGACCATGGAAGCCGCTCAGCCGGCCGAGCCGCCGCCAGTTCTGCCCGAGCTCGACGGTTCGTCATCGACGGCCGCGGACACGTTCGACGAACAGATGGGCCGTTGCCTCAGGCTGGCCGCATGGGGCGTTCTGCTCCCGCCACTTTCCGTAGTGGCACTGGGAGAACTGGCCGGCTTGCTGGCGAAGAACGGCGGACGCGCGCTGCGCGATGGCCGAAGCTATGCCGCGCTGGCCTTGTGTGGTGTGACGCTGGTCGGCTGGGCGGCCGTGTTGTGGCCGTGAGGCTCTTTCAAGCTGCAACCGCGTCTCCGAAACGGCCGATCCGCGGGGGCGCGAAGACGTGCATCCAGATCCACGGGCGGTCGAATTCCCTCCGTCCGCGCGCTGGCGGCGGAGGCCTTTTGCGACAGCGGCTCAATACCGGAAGCCGCCTCGGGCGATGAACCCCGAGGAGATGTCGAAGCCTGCCGTGCCGTTTGCGAAGTCCACGTCACGGCCGAAGACCCAGCCCGCTTCGATGAAACTGGCGAATCCGGCCGCCTCGGTCTTCAGACCCAACAGAATCCGCCAGTCTTCGATCTCGATCTGCTCCCGACGGGCCACCAGTCCCATCGACTGGTCCACCAGCTTGATCTGATACGATTCGACGTTGTACGCGCCGGTGATATAGATCCAACTGGACACCCCGTAGTAGTTCCCCAGGAAGGCCGAGATCCGCCCCTCCGGGAAGAGGATCCGGAACTCCCAGATGTCATCCGGCGTGAACACCACGCCGGCGTAGGGGATCACGCGGTCCTTCACGCGGTCCCAGAATCCGGCACCACCGACCAGCAACCACTGCGGGTTGGCCCGGTACATCAGCATGCCGTAGCCGTCGAAATTCCACGCCTGCCGCGTCAGTTGCTGCTGCAGGTCCGAATTGATGGACGGATTGAAGTCGAGCTTGGCGGACCAACCGGCATTGGCAGGCGTTTCCAAAGCCACGTCCAGCCCGAAGCGGAACACACGGCCGGGTAATCCGTGCGAGGCGGCCGTGGGCCCTTCCCACAGCCGCAGATTGAACTCCGGCGCCACCGACATGACCCAGTCGTAGGTGATCGGTGCGGTGTAGCGGAGTTCCGTGTTGACTTCGAAGATCCCGAACTGCCCCAGCCTTCCCGGAGCGTCGGTGGTCCGTTCTTTGGGGAGAAAGGCCACGTCCGCGTACGAGGACCAGCCGAAGCGGAACGGCCGCGGTCCATTGGCGCCGGGCACACTGCCGATCACCGGCGGAGCGGTCAGGCCGGGGATCCCCAGCATGGGCGGTGCCGAAAACGGATCCTGAAACAGCGGCGGCGACTGATACGGTGCGGCCCCTCCCGGTGCATAGGGACTGGGAGCGTACGGCAGCGTCGTTCCACCGCCGTTGGATGTCTGCGGCGATTCCTCGTACGGCGTGCCGGGAGTCGTTCCATTGGACGGAGACTGGGCGCGAATCGCCGCATCCAGCAACGGCGTCCCCGGATAGATCGTGAATCGCTGCTGCGCCGCCGATTCCGACGGATCACGGCCTCGGGCAGCGGCGTCCGGCGATAAGAACGGCTGGGCCGTCAGCACGATCCACATTCCGATTGCGGATACCGACGTCATGTCTCGACCTTCCTTGTCCAGAACGCGGCGGCTCCCCCGGTCCATGGGAACTCGGCTGGTTTCCACCGGGATTGAAGGAGCGGCGAACTCTGTTCGATTCCGTCCGACGCGTCAACATCAATCGACCCGACGGGCGGTTGCCCGCCGCATGGCCGGGATCCTGCGCGGATCGGAAGAAATCGCACGATCGGCGCCTGCAGGGCCGTTCCCCTGTCGACGGGCCGCGACGGCGGTTCAGTCCGCGGACGGATATTTGATGCGTCCGTGGTAGATTCCGATCAGCGTCTTGGTGAGCGCCGCCTCGATTTTCCGCAGATCGGTCAGCGTCAGAGATGTCTCATCGAGCTGGCCGTCCAGCAGACGCTTCATCACCAGTTCGCGGACGAGCGATTCGATCCGTTTGGGAGTGGGATCGCTGAGCGTGCGCGAGACGCTTTCCACGATGTCGGCCAGCATCATGATGCCTGCTTCGCGGGACCGCGGTTTGGGGCCCGGATACCGGTAACGCGATTCCTCGGCGTCGCTCTGATGGTCCGGGTCGTTGCTCACCTGTTTGGCGGCCTCTCGATAGAAGAACTCCACCAGCGTCGTGCCATGGTGTTCGCGGATGAAGTCGATCAGTGGCTCGGGAAGCTTGTACTGCCGTGCCAGCTCGACGCCGTCCTTGACGTGCCCCATGATGATCAGGGCGCTCATCGCCGGGTTGAGCTGGCGGTGTTTGCTTTGCGAATGATCGGTCACGTTCTCGATGAAATACTGCGGCTTGATCATCTTGCCGATGTCGTGGAAGTAGGCGCCCACGCGAACCAGCAATGCATTGGCTCCGATCGCGTCCGCGGCGGCCTCCGCGAGCGTCGCCACGGTGATCGAGTGGTTGTAGGTACCAGGGGCCCGTCGAGCGAGTTCCTGCAGCAACGGGTGGGAAACGTCCGACAACTCCAGCAACTTCGCCCCCGTGACGATCCCGAACGCCGATTCCAGAAACGGCAGACTCCCGGTGACCAGGTAACTGGCCGCCAGACACCACGCGGCCCCGGTTGCGCACGGCGCGATCAGGGCCGAGTCGTACCACAGGGTGTCACGCGGGGAGGACTCCATCAACAGCCCCAATCCCCACGCCGTGACGAAGTACAACGCCGCCCCCAGAAACCCGACCTTGATCAACGTGGCCCGCGACGCCTCCGGACGGAGCGGCATCACCGCCGCGACGCTCACCCCGAACAGCAGCAGAAAGGTGCCGATATCCAGCGTGGTCGAAAGTGCCACCACCAGAGCAATCACGAAGGTGGTGAATGTGGCCAGAGTCTGGTCGTAGGCGATCGCCAGCACGATGGCCACCATCATCACCGGAATGATCTCCGCACGCGGGAGATAGCTGCTCAGCAAGCGTCCCGCAAACACAGCCGCGACCGTCGCCGTCAGGTAGATCGTCAAGCGCGGCACGCTCCGAGCCAGATCGGGCCGCGACTGAGTGACGTACACGCCCAGCATGACCGCCAGTACGCCCAGCAGCGTCACCGACAGGCCCACCCGCACGAGCTTTTGCCACCATGGAATCTGCGCGACCGCCGCCGCGTGCTCCATCCGCAACAGCTCCAGCGTCTGTTCGTCGATGATCTGTCCCGGCAACACGAGGACATCGTCGGGCGCATATTGATCGTAGACTTCCTCGACCGACTCCCGCGCCGCCCGCCGAGCCTGCTGGGTCAACGTCTTGTCGAACTGCAAAGTGGCTGGCACGTTTTCCCGCAGCCACCGACGGACGAACGGTTCCAGAGGTCCGGTGATCGGGTCGGCACGCAGCCGCGCCGCCACGAAACCCGTTTCCGCAAACACCTCCCGGCGCAGCACCTGACGCACGGGTACCGTTCTGCCCGTGTTCTGCGAGCCGTCCGTCCGACGCAATGAATCGTTGACGACGGTGATGCGATCGTCCGGCCCCAGACGCTGTTCGACCAATGTCGCGAAATCCAGCACGCCCGTGGCGGCCAGATCTTCGACCAGCGCCGCCACGACCGTCACCACGTGGCGAATCCGCTCACCGGCCCCCGTTTCCGCCGAGCCGGCTTCGTCACCCCCCGGCACGGCGACAGGCGTCGTACCGGGCGTTTCCGAACCCGTGGCCGTTGCGACTGCACCGAGGCTGCCCGATGACTCGGAATCGATCGACCGGCGTGGGACCGCCGTGCTTCCGCCACCGTCGGTCAACGACTTCCGCAACGAGTGAAAGCGATTTTCGGCATCGGCCCGCTGTCGGGGCCCCAGCTCGCTCCACGGGCGGTCTTCGGCCACGACCCCGAACGCCGCCGCCACCTGGCTCGGCAGTTCCGCCGCGGAGGTCGCCTCTCGGACGGCTTCCAGATCCGCCCGGAGTCGCTCCGGGAGCGCCAACAT
>RFHO01000002.1 GCA_003696385.1 Planctomycetota bacterium
AAATGGCACGCCGGTCACCTCGCTGGTCGCGCCGCTGTCAACGCGTCCCGCCGTCTGCCGTGGCAGATACGGCGGCATGGTCGTGCGACACCGCCGGACCGCCCGCTCAGGCGACCCGGCCGTGGCACTTCTTGTATTTCTTGCCGCTGCCGCACGGACACGGATCGTTGCGGCCGACCTTCGGACCACGATTGCGAATGGGCTGCACCGCCTGCACGGGCTCACCGGGCTGCGGCCCGGATGTGTCTCCGACGTCGTAGTCGCCGCCCAGCGGCGCCGATTCGTGCGTCGCGGCGGAAATCCGGAACACCGATTCGGTCAGCTCCGGACTCTGGACTTCCACCCGGGAAACGATCGCCGTCACCTGCTCTTCCACGCGTTCCCACATCTGCTCGAAGGCCCGCATCCCCTCGCGTTTGTATTCGACCTTCGGATCCTTCTGGGCATAGCCGACCAGGCCGATGCCCGAACGGAGATGGTCCATGTAGTACAGGTGGTCCTTCCAGGCGTTGTCCAGAATCTCCAACAGGATCAGCCGCTCGATGTGGGCCATCTCGGGGCGATAGCGGCTGTCGTGCAGATTCAGCAGTTTCTCGCGGGCCTGTTCACGCGACAACCGGCGGAAATCGTCCGGCGACAGTTGGCTCTTGTATTCCGAATTGGCCCACTCGGCCAACTGGCGCAGCGCTTCTTCACGCTCGGTCTCGTCGGCCGCGAGGCGCCGCAGCCGGCCGTCTCCGTCTCCGTTGCCGAACGCCCGCTCGATCCGCGACTCCAGATCGCCGTGTGCCGGTGCGCGTTCCAGGAATCGGCGGCTGACGTCCAGCAGCAGCTCGTACAGCTCACGCGACGGACGCCGCTCGAACTCCTCTTCGTCCACGTCCGCCTCGAAGCGGCTGCGAGCCCACTGCGCCAGCCGATCCCGCACGAGCTGCCCGTTGATCGAATAGCTGTTCAATGCCGCGGTCACCGGGAACGCCACTTCCTTCTCGCGGTAGTGCTCGCGGACCAGCTTCTTGGCGTGTTCGATCGCATCCACGTCCTCTTCCTGGTCGAACATCTCGGGCGTCGTCTTCAGATCGAACTGCTGGTTCAGCCAGCGTGAGAACACCGCGCGCTGATAGTCCGGCCGCAGGAATTCCTTCAACGGCTCCAGATCCCAGCGTTCGATCGCCTTGCGGGCCCGTTCCATCAGGAAATCGAACATGCCCTCGCGACCGACCCGTTTCAGGTCGCGATCGCTCAGATTCAGGCCCCACTGCGCGTTGGCCCAGCGAGCCAGCGCCTGCCAGTTCCATTCCCGCTGGTCTTCGACGTCCTCCGGCAGGTCCTCTTCGATCTTTTCTTCGACCATCGCCTCCGCCTGTCGTTCGCCCTCTTCGCGGAGGTACTGCGCGAGCTGCTCGAAGTCCATGTCCCGGATGTCCGTCGGATCGATCTCGATATGCAGCGCGCGACTGACCCAGGCTGCGATCGCCTCCCACCGGTAATCCGGATTCAGCAGCCGGGCACCGTTGCGCTCGACCAGTCGGTCGCTCATGTCGAGGATCAGGTCCCGGCAGTTGGCGCCTTCCAGGATCCGCTGGCGGAAGCTGTAGACCCGCTTCCGCTGCTCGTCCATCACTTCGTCATACTCCAGCAGGTGCTTGCGTTGCTCGAAGTGCCACTCCTCGACCTTCTTCTGAGCCGCTTCGATCCGCCGGGTGATGAAGCGGTTCTCGATGCACTCGCCCTCCTGCATGCCCAGACGGGTGAGCATGTTCTTGACCCATTCGCCGCCGAATTTGCGGAGCAGGTCGTCTTCCAGAGAAACGAAGAAGCGGCTGGAGCCCGGATCGCCCTGACGTCCCGCCCGACCGCGCAACTGCAGGTCGATCCGCCGCGAATCGTGCCGCTCGGTCCCGATCACGTGCAGACCGCCCAGCTCGGCCACCTTCCGGCCTTCGGCGACCATCCCTTCGCGCTCGGCGATCTTCCGCGTCACTTCGTCCCACTCGGCCTTCGGCACTTCCAGACGCGACGCGTACTTGCGGCTCAGTTCCTGCCAGGCCAGATACTCCGGATTGCCGCCCAGAATGATGTCGGTCCCGCGGCCGGCCATGTTGGTGGAGATCGTCACGGCCCCCAACCGTCCCGCCTGGGCCACGATCTCCGCTTCCCGTTCGTGATGCTTCGCGTTCAGCAGGTTGTACTTGATGCCCCGCTTGTCGAGCATCCGGGCCAGCCGTTCGGATTTCTCGATCGACACCGTCCCGACCAGAATCGGCCGCCCCGTCGCGTGCTCGCGGACGATCTCCTCCACCACCGCTTCCCACTTCTCGCGCTCGGTGCGAAAGATCACGTCCGGGTGGTTGATCCGCCGCAGCGGGCGGTTGGTGGGCACGCCGACCACGTCCAGCTTGTAGATTTTCCAGAACTCTTCGGCCTCGGTCATCGCCGTGCCGGTCATGCCGGCCAGCTTCTTGTACAGCTTGAAGAAGTTCTGCAGCGTGATCGTGGCGACCGTCTGCGTCTCCTGCTTGATCGGCACACCTTCCTTGGCTTCCACGGCCTGATGCAGCCCGTCGCTCCACTGCCGGCCGGGCATCTTTCGACCGGTGTGCTCATCGACGATGATCACCTGACCGTTCTCGACGACATAGTCCACGTCGCGCTTGAAGATGTGCCGCGCCTTCAGCGCGTTGTCGATCAGGTGCGGCCACTCCATGTTGCCTGCGGTGTAGAAGCTCTCCACGCCCGCCAGCTCTTCCGCCCGGCGGATACCTTCTTCGGTCAGATGACAGGTCCGCTCCTTCTCCTTGATCTCGAAGTGGATCCCCGGCTGGAGCTGCCGCGCGATCTGGTCGGCGCGGACGTACTTCGTCACGTCGTCGTCCGTGGGACCGGAAATGATCAGCGGCGTACGGGCCTCGTCGATCAGGATGTTGTCGATCTCGTCGATGATCGCGAAATCCAGCGGCCCCTGAACCTGGTGCTCCTTCGAAATCCGCATGTTGTCGCGGAGATAGTCGAAACCGAACTCGTTGTTCGTCCCATAGGTGATGTCGCAGGCGTAGTGCGGCTTGCGTTCCCAGGGATCCATCGACGACTGAATCGCCCCGACGGTCAGCCCCAGCCCCAGATACACCGGCCCCATCCATTCCATGTCGCGGCGGGCGAGATAGTCGTTGACCGTCACCACGTGGACCTTGCCCACCAGAGCGTTCAGCGTCGCCGGAAGCGTGGCGACCAGTGTCTTCCCTTCGCCGGTGACCATCTCGGCGATCATGCCCTGATGCAGCACATAGCCTCCCACCATCTGCACGTCGTAGTGCCGCATCTTCAACTGCCGCTTGCTGACCTCGCGCACGGCCGCAAAGACTTCCGGCAGCAGCTCATCCAGCGTCTTGCCGTCGGCCAACTGCTTCCGCCAGCGGTCCGCCGATTCCTTCAGCTCGGCGTCCGTCTTCTTTTCCATTTCCGGTTCGAGAGAATTGATGCGATCCAGGACGCTGCCCGGTATCACGCGCGACGTGCCGTCCTTTTCGCGCACGAACCCGATCTGCCGGACACGCCGCTCGTTCGACGAACCGAACAGGTTCGTGATCTTGCGCTCGCACCACGCCAGAAAGGCGTTGAACCAGTCGCCCAGGGTTTCGAGGAATTCCATCTCGAACTCGCTCCTTGTCGCTCGCCATACGGCATACGGCGCCGGGAGCGGCCCGGTGCCGATGTGTTCCCGATGCGCTTCGCCCCGCCCGTGTTGCCGCCCGCAGCCGGCGCGACTGCAGCGGCCGCGCTTCACCGCTCTGCACGGCTCGCGACCGTCGGCGGACCAACAACGCCGTCTGCCGAAGTAGCAGCCGGATCGTTTCCGGCGGGCAAGCGTGCCCGCCCATGCGAACGGCGCTGAGCAGGCGCTCGTTATTGTAATGCCGGCCCGCCGCGCCGTCAGAAGCGCCGCGCCCGGTCCGCGGTCGCGTCCACAGTCCCCTTCGTCATCCGGAAACAGGTGAGGCCTCCCGACACGTAGCGGTACCGCGTTCGTTCCACCACGCGGACAACGCCGCTCGCACGGTGAACGACCACTCGGAACGACCGACGGGCCGGATCTTCTTTCAGGGAAGCAGACCGACGAGGGTTTCTTGCAGACAGGCAGGCGGCCGAGCGGATCGCGCGGCCGGCGGGAGTTCGCAACCGACAAGTCTAGAATCCGGCCGCTGCACGGTCAAACCGCATCTATACCGGGCACACGCGGCCGACTGGGCAAGTGCCGCGGACCGCCGATGCGGACCACCGATACCGTGGGCAAACCTCGGCGCGGGAAGCACGCCCGCACTTCCAGTCCCTCGCTGTCGTCGCCGCGTCGCGGCTTCCGGACCGGGCCCGGACCAACCGGCCGTTCCGGCGCCTCGCGGGGCGGAGGACCTCCGTCCCGCCGGCGGGCGTTCGTGCCGATCGCCGCCAGGATGAACAGGGCGATCATGATCCAGATCAGGCAGCCACAGCCTCTGCGAACGGACTCCCCGAATGAGTCGCCGCCGGCGAGGGCTCCCAGGATCAGGATGATGATGAACAGTGTGACCCATTCCACCGGCGCATCCCCTGTCGCTCTG
>RFHO01000122.1 GCA_003696385.1 Planctomycetota bacterium
GTCCGAGGCTGCGGGCGATTCGAACGGGCCACCCACGCCCCGCAGCCACGGCGACGCCGACGGTGCTTCGCCGAGGACACAGACATTCGGCTTCGCCGCGCGGACCGACGCGGCCGGGACCACCGCCGGGACAGCCGACACATCCACCGACGGCATCACAGCACCCGTCGAGGGTCGCACAGCGATCGAAGAGCACGAAGCCCCGCACACCGTGCTGGTCGGCAACGTCCGACTGCTCCGCGCCCAGGGCCTCGAACTGGACGAAACCGCCCGGAACTGGTTGGAACGTTTCGACCGCAGCGGGCAAACGAGTCTGTTCGTGGCGGTCGATGGACTGGTGATCGGCGCCATCGGCTTGCGCGACACGCTCCGTGCCGAGTCGTCGTCCGTCCTGCGCACGCTGCGCAATCTTGGGATCGGCCGGATCGTCGTCCTGACCGGCGACCGTGAACCGGCCGCACGGGCGGTCCTGCGAGATTTGCCCGGCGTCGACCACGTTCGGGCCGAACTGCTGCCGGCCGACAAGGCGGCCGCCATCGAGGCGGAACAGACGGAAGGACGACGGGTCGCGATGGTCGGCGACGGCATCAACGACGCGCCGGCGCTGGCCACGGCGTACGTCGGTATCGCCCTGGGCGGCGTGGGCACCAACCTGGCGGCCGAAGCCGGTGACCTCGTGTTGATGGGCGACCCGTTGCGCCCGCTGCCGGGGTTGGTGGAACTGTCTCGGCAGATGGTCCGGACCATCAAACAGGGCATCTATCTGTTCGCATTCGGGCTGAACGGGCTGGGAATGGTGCTGGGGGCCGTCGCGATCCTCAAGCCGGCAGCGGCGGCGGTGTTCCACGAAGCGGCATCGCTGGCCGTGATGATCAACGCAATGCGTCTGTTGTGGTTCGGGCGCTGGCAACAGACCGGCTGGGGGCGCCGTCTGGCACGCCTGCAACGAGCCATCGAAGCAGCGGGTGTGGCGCTGTCGCCGGCGCGGTGGGCATTCTGGTTCGTGGACCGCTGGACGACACTCGTCCGCCTGTGCGTCGCCGCCGTCGCCGTCTGGTGGCTGTGCGGCAACCTGATCTGCTTGGAAGACGACGAACAGGCCACCGTGACCCGCTTCGGGCGTTACGAAACAACACTGTCGGCCGGCTGGCACTGGCGCTGGCCGGCACCCTTCGAACGTGTGCGGCGGGAACGGGTTTGGGAAGTGCGATCCGTACCGATCGGATTCCGCGGCGAGCCGGCGGGCGCCGCCACCACCCCTGCTTCGCTGGAGGTGGATCCGCCGCCCGTAGAATGGACCACCGAACATTCCGAATCCGCGGTCACGATGATCGCGGACGAATCCCTCGTTCTGACGGGCGAAGAAGTCCCCGTCGAGTTGACGGCCGAAGTGCTGTATCGGATCGATGACCTGTACCGATTTCACTTCGGCATTGCGGATCCGCAGGCCGTTCTCCGTGCCGCAGCCGAAGCGTCGATCCGCCGGATAGCGGCCACGTATCGACTGGAATCGCTGCTCACCGACCACCGGGCCGCGATCGAGCGTGCCTGTCGTGACCAGCTGTCGGCGGAGCTGCAGCACACGGACCTGGGAATCGAAGTCGTCGCGGTTCATCTGCTGGACGTCCATCCGCCGCGTCCGGTGGTACCCGCTTATCGGCGTGTGGCGGATGCGCTCGAGGATTACGAACGGCTGATCAACGAAGCCGAAGCGTACTACGCCCGAAAACTCCTCACGGCCGCTGGAGAAGCCACGCTGGAGATTCTGCGGGCCGGAGTCGAAAATCCTGCCGCGGGTGATCGCAATCCGACACCCGCACGGGCGGCTGTCCGGACGGACGACGGTACGGCGCCCGAGTCCGAATCCGTTCCTCTCATCCCCCGCTACGACGTCGCCCGCTGGACGCTCAGCAAAACCCTCTGGCAACGGCTCACGGAAGGCGCCGAAACCGGTCAGGCGACACTCAGCGGAGAAGCGGCTGCTATCCTGGCACGCGCCCACCAGGAAGCCACGCGCCGCCGGAAGCTGGCCGAGGCCCAGGCGCAACGTTTCCTGGCAGTGCAGAAGGCCGCACAGCGGCAACGCAGGCTCGCGCAGATCGCCATGTACTGGAAGACCATCGAACAGGCTCTGGCCGACCGGCTGCTGATCATTCTCGATCCCAGGATCAGCGGCCGTCGCCACCTGATGCTGGCCGGTCCGGAGTGGTTGGACGCGCTGTCCCCCACCGGCACGCCACCCCCTCCGCTGCTCCAACGGCCAGCCGATCAATCCGCTGAACAGCAGGTTCCCTCCGAGGAACACTGACGCCCCCCGGAGGCCGCTCACGCGGCACCGCTGCGACGCGGATCGAAACGTCGTTGCGACCGGAAACCACGAGGCTCGACGATGACCAATGCATTCAAGGTGGCCGCAGGTCTGATCGTGGCCGTCGTCGGAACGCTGCTGCTCAGCACAGCCGTCGTGTTCGTCGACGAAACGGAACACGTGATCGTCGAACGACTGGGCCGTATCGCCGCCGTCTACGATCGGCCGGAATCACGCGGCCTGCACTGGAAATGGCCTTGGCCGATCGGCACGGTTCGCCGTTTCGACCGCCGGATCCAACTGTTCGATCCACCCGCGCGGGAAATCTTCACCCGCGATCGCAAGAACATCACCGTGGACGCGTATGTTTGCTGGCAGATTCCGGATGGCCCACCGACCGAAGTCCCCATCGACGCCCGTCCGGTCGTTCGCTTCTTCCGCTCCGTCGGCCTGCCCGAAGTCGCGCATACGCGGATGGACAGCCGTTTGCGTTCCGTCCTCGCCACGGAATTCGGCCGGATCGAGCTGAGCGACCTGTTGACCGTGCACGATCCGGAGGCCGGGCCCGACCCGCAGCAGCCCTCCGTTCTGGAATCCCTGACACGGCAGGTGCGGGAACAGTTGCGCCGCCGCCCGGATGAAGCAGACGCATTCACCGACCGTCTGGGCATCGCCGTCGTGGATGTGCAGATCAAACGTATCAATTTCCCGCTGGGCAACCAGGCAGCCGTCTTCGAGCGGATGCGGAGTGAACGCCGCAAGATCGCCGATCGGTACCGCAGCGCCGGCATGGCCGAAAACGCCAAGATCCGCAGCCTCGCCGACCGCCAGTACGAAGAGATCATCGCCAATGCCACCGCCGACAGTGAGCGAATTCGCGGCGAGGCCGAAGCCGAAGCGTTGGCTCTGCTCAACGACGCACACGCCAAGGATCCCACCTTTTACCGATTCCTTCGCACGCTGGACGCCTACCGACGCATCTTCAACGACCGCACCACCATCGTGCTGTCCGCATCCAGCGAATTGATGAAATTGCTGACCGATGGCGTCCCGCAGGTGTCGACGCCTGCCAAAACTCCGGATACGCCACCGAAAACCACAGCACATCCGCTGCAGCCGCCTTCCCCCGCGCCCTCGACAGCGGCCGCCGACCGCATCGGCCCGCAGCCGACGGCATCGACGCCCGCAACGACCCGCGCCGCACCCCGGCGGCCTGATTCCGACGGATCCCGACGAAGACCACCCGGCAACTCGAGGGGCGCAGAATGAGCCGCAAACGAATCGCATTGCTGACCGTCGCCTTGGCAGCGTACCTGCTGACGGGGCTTTACGTCGTTCGCAGCGACGAAAAAGCCCTGGTGCGGCGCTGCGGCCGGTTGCTGCGCACCGATGGCGGTGCCCCCCGGTTGATCCCCGCCGGAATCCACTGGGATCTGCCCTGGCCGTTCACGACCGTCGATCGCGTGCGGGTGAACGAGGTGCGCACGCTGTCGGTCGGCGTTCCCGAAGTGGAATCGATCGAGTCCGACCAGTTCCTCCCCGACCAGGCCGTTTCCCGCCGCTCTCAGTTTCTCAGCGGCGACAAGAACGTCCTGAACATGTACTTCACAGTGCAATATCGCGTCGACGAAGCCCGTATCGACCGCTTCCTGTTCGGCTCGTTGGCCCCCGAACAACACCTGCGACGGGCGGCCGAAGCGGCGATGACCGACGCCGTGATGCGCAGCGGTGTGGATTTCGTCCACACCTTGGGCCATGCGGAACTGCGTCAGTATGTCCTGCAGCGCCTGACGCGATTCGTGGAATCTCAACGGCTGGGACTGGTCATCGAGGACGTGGCCATCGGCAGCGTCTATCCGCCGACGCGGGTCAAAGCCGAATTCCTCGACGTCATGAACGCCCGGGCGGACCGCGAAACATACATCCATCAGGCCCGCGCGTACGCCGAGGAACGGCGGGCCGCGGCGCAGGCCGAAGCCCAGAAGATCCGCGACCTCGCCGAGGCCGAACGGCATCGCGAAGTGGAACTGGCGGCCGCCGAAGCCGACCGCTTCCGACAGTTGATCCGACGATTGCAGGAAGCCACAACCGACACGACGGATAGTTACGAGCACGCCCGAGCCCTCGCGCTGCAGCGGGAGTACCTGGATGTGCTCGAAAGTGTGCTGCGGCGTGTGACCACCAAGGTGCTTTTGGATGACGAACAGCCGGTGGACCTTACGATCCTCAAACCGCAGTGATACGAACGATCCGGTCGGTCGGCTCACACGGCGGTGCCGCATCGGCCCCCCTTTCGTTGCCGCCGCCGCATGGCAGTCCCCACAGCCGCTCCAACGTGCCGGGCCAGACACCCCGGACCGACCGCGCAATTCCACGGGAGTGCAGCAAAGATGCCTCATTCGATCCGGTACGTCATGATCGGCGGATTCCTTGGAGCCGGCAAAACCACCACCCTGCTGCGACTGGCCGACCATTATCGCCGGCGCGGCCTGCGCGTCGGCGTGGTCACCAATGATCAGGCCGAGGATCTGGTGGATACCAACACGTTCCGCGCCGGCGGTTTCGACGTCGGCGAAGTGGCCGGTGCGTGCTTCTGTTGCCGGTTCGACGAGTTGCTCGCGACGATCGAACGTCTGGGCGCGGCTCGCCAACCCGACGTCATCCTGGCCGAACCGGTCGGCAGCTGCACCGATCTGGTGGCGACGGTGATCCAGCCGATCAAGCAGCTTTACGGGACGCGGTTCGACATCGCCCCATACTGCGTCATTCTCAAACCCAGCCACGGCCGCAAGATTCTCCGCAACGAACGCCGGGCGGGATTCTCACCGAAGGCGGCCTACATTCTCCGGAAGCAACTGGAGGAAGCGGACGCGATACTCATCAATCGGATCGACGAGCTGGCCGAAGACGAAGCGGCCGAGCTGCAGCAACTGGTCCACGAGCACTGTCCCGACACACCCGTATTGCGGATCTCCGCAAGGACCGGTGCCGGCTTCGAGGCACTCACCGAACTGCTGGAGCAACGCGGAGAATTCGGCCGCAAGATCCTGGATATCGACTACGACACGTATGCCGAAGGCGAAGCCGAACTGGGCTGGGTCAACGCCAACGTCCAGCTCCGGGGCGAACGGCCATTCGACCTGGACGACCTGCTCCTGCGCGCGGTCCGAACTCTGCACGAACAGTTCACACGACAGGGCGTCGAGCCGGCACACCTGAAGGTGATCGGCCTTGCCGAGGGATCTTTCGGCGTCGCCAACCTCGTCAGCAGCGATATCCCACCGGAGCTTTCGTTGTCCTCGCACTGCCGGACGGCGACCGCGGACCTGATCGTCAACGCGCGCGTGGCCTGTGATCCGCAACTGCTGGAACGGTGCGTTCGGGAAACCGTCGAACGATGCGCCGCCGATGCGGGCGCCTCGGCGGCGTTCCGCGGCGTGCAGTCACTGCGCCCGGGACGGCCGACGCCGACACACCGAACGACGACTGCCCGTTGAAAGCTCCGGCAGAGCGCCGAGAGCCTGGCGCTCGAAAAGCAACGCAGCAAAACACGCATCGCGGACCGTCTGCGGACGGTCACTGTTGCAGCTTTTCCAGCCGCTGAAGTGCATCCTTGAATTCGTAGTCCAGGGCGAGCACTTCGCCGTAGTGTTCTTCCGCCGCCTCCTTTTCGCCGGCGTCCTCGCACAGCCGCCCCAGCCAGTAATGCGCTTCGACCAGCAATGGTTCGTCGTCCCTGTCCGTGAGCTGCTCGACCGCCTTTTCCAATTGCCGCCGGGCCAGTTTCGGCTGCTTCGCCGCAAGGAAGCACTTGCCCAGGTTCACCAAGGCCTTGCCGGACAGGCGTTGGTCCCGCGTACACTGCTGGAGCAACGGAATCGCCTTCTTGTACTGCTGGACCCTCATCAGCCGCACAGCCAGCTCGTACTTGAGCTTGCTGTCATTGGGGTGCCGACGGACGCGCGGCTCGTAAACTTCGATTTCCCGCTTCAGCAATTGCTGGCCCAGCTCCTTCACTCTTGCCCGCAGCTTTTCGTCGTCCGGGTTCTGTGAAGCCTTCCCGCGCAGATCTTCGTATTCCTTGCGGAGCTTTTGCAGTTCGACGTCCTCCAATTGCTCCTGAATATCGGGATCTCCACCGCTGAGTTCCAGCGCCTTGCGAAACAGCTCGATCGACTCCTCGAGCCGGCCTTCGGTCAGATAATGGTCCGCCAGCTTCATGTAGTTGTCGACGTTGCCGGGATCTTTGCGAATGGCATGTTGCAGGTCGGCTTCGACCGACTGTCCCGGCCCGTCGGCTACCGCCTCCTTGCGCCGTCCCTTCGGATCGATCCCCAATCGCTTGGCGACTTCGTGATCGGCCAGCGTATCGCGCGTTCCTTCCGCTCCCTCATACCCGCCGCGTTCGATGACGTGAGAAGCGGTCAGCTCCGTAGCTTTGCTGCGGGCCTCCGTATCCATCGGGTCGAGCCTGGCAACGCGTTCCCAGATCTTGGCCGCTTCGGAAAACTGGCTGCGAGCCTCCAGCGTCATTGCCAGCCGGCGCAGGTACTGGGTATTCTGTGGATCGGTTTCCAGTGCCTTGGTGTAACCGAACCCGGCGACTTCGTAGAAACCGCGTTCGTAACACGCGTCGCCGACGTCCGCATTCAACTGGGCATCCCATGGGTTGATCTTCAGGCCTTCTTCCGCCAGACGATCGACTTGGTCCCAGTCTTTCTGCATGCGGGCTTTCTTCAGCCGCCCCCGGATGCCCATCAGCTTCATGCCGGCCATACGTGCGCCGGATTTGTTGTTCTTGTACTTGCGCTGCTCGACACCCCGCAGTGTCTGCCGGTACAGGAGATTGTCCGGGACCAGCGCGACGCACTTGCCAAGCATGTCGATCGCGTAGTCCCAATGCTCCTTGGCCATGGCTTCCGAACCTTTGCGGAAACACTCCGCAGCGATCTTCTTCTTTTCCGCGGTGATATCGACCATGGACTCGCCCTTCGTGCCGGTAATTGTGATTCGATCGCTTGCATTGTAAGCTGTGCAGCCGCGACTTCGCAC
>RFHO01000123.1 GCA_003696385.1 Planctomycetota bacterium
ACCTTGCCCAGCCGCACGGTGCGGCGGCGTCCGTCGGGGGCCACGAACAGGATGCGTCGGCGTCCGTTGGGATCGTTGGCGATGCTGGCCATCAGGGGCACTCCTTTCCGGTTCGGTGGTGCACCGGGGCGCGGGCGCGGGTGCGGGGGACGGTGCGATTATGCGCCGGGTCCCGCGACGCTCGCCAGTGCGGGCGGTCACGCTGTGCGAACATTTGCGAACGGCTCGGTTGCGAGCCGGTGCAAGGTGGTCTTTGCGACGGCGGCCCGAAGATGCCCGAAGATGGCCAAAAACGTGTCCTTGGGCATCTTCGGCGATTCGCGACGTTGGGGGCGATCAAAAAGTGGCGTTTTCTTCGGGGTTCACGCGAAGATGGCCAACTTCTGCGAAGATGGCCAACTTCGGCGAACGGCGCCCATGGTTGGCCATCTTCGGGCGGTCACGTCTTGCGAGCGTTTGCGAACGGCTCGGTTGCGAGCCGGTGCAAGATGCCGGTTTTCGCCGGGGCGGCGGTCGGGTGCCGGCGGAGCGGCCGCCCGTGCGGAGTTCGGCGGCGTCAGGGGTCGCGGTCGGAGCCGTCGTCGCCGGTCGGAGCGTCGGGCAGGCTCCACACCCAGCCGCCGTCGAAGCCGTCCTTGCGCCGTCGAAGGCCCAGCGCCTTCCCGGCACGGCGGATCGTCTTTTCCGAGAAGCCGCAGCCGCGGGCTTCCTCGAGGATGTTTTCGACCGGCACGGGGCCGTTCGCCAGCCGCTCTTGCAGCCATTGCGCGGCGGCGTTGCGTTTGTGGCGGGCCGGCGCGTCGTGTTCGGCGGCCAGGGCCTCGTCGGCGGTCATGTCGATGGGCGTCTCGTCCCAGACGACGCGGGCCACCTTCCCCGGTTCGCCGACGATGCGGAACGCCAGGCCGGGGGTCGTGGGGGCGAGGTTGTGCTTGCCGGGGACGAACAGTCGGCGTTGGTGGTCGCCACGATCGCCGCAGACGTGGTACACGGCTCGGGCGATCGCCGTGAAGGCGCGGCTGCCCATGGCCAGGTCGTCGGCGAAACGTCCGCCGGCCTTGCGGCGGTGCATGACCAGAACCACGGCGACGTCGTAACGCCGGGCCAGCTCGTTCAGCGGCTGCAGGCGATCGCGGACTTCGTTTTCGCGGTGGGCATCGGTGTACCCGCCAAGGTAGGAACCGATGGGGTCGATGGTCAGCATCCGCGTTTCGGGGAACTTCTGCAGTGCCCGCTCGATCGCTGCCAGGTCGTCCAGCGACAGGCTGCGCTGCCGCGGCTGGCCGTCTGCGTCGCGGTCCGTCACGCCTGCGAGGAAGTGCACGCGGGTCAGGTCCGCTCCGGCCGCTTCCAGCCGCGGGCGGAGCGTGTCCGCGGGGTCGTCTTCGGCGCTGAGGATCAGCACGTCACCGCGGGGGCACGGCGCCCCATCGGGCCACGGGCGGCCGCTGGAGACACGCGCGGCCCAGTCGCAGATCAGAAACGACTTCCCGATCCCCGGTGCGCCCACGACCGCGGTCAGTCGGCCCAAGGCGATGCGGTCCTGCCACAACCAGCGGATCGTCTGCGGCTCGATGTCGGCCATGGTGTGGATGATGGGCTCGCGCGCCGGCGGCGCGGACTCCGCCGGGGGCGTGGGCGGCGGTGGCGGAGTCCACGGGTCGGTGTGCAGTGCCGCTTCGGTGATCGCTTCCCGCAGGCCGTGCCGCTCGTCGTCGTCTTTGCACTCGGCTTCCATGTCGGCGATGTCGTAGCCCGCGGGCAGCTCCGCCGCGATCGCCTGAAGCAGCTCCGGATCGTTTGCCGACGCCCGCTGCGGGTCATGCTTCCAGAAGGCTTGCAGCCGCACCGCATCGACGATCCGCACCGACGCGGCTCCGGCGTCATGAGCGGCCTTGGCGTAGGCTTCGGCCCCGGTGTTGCCGGCGTCGTCGTGGTCGGCCAGGATCACCACGTCGCGGCCGGCCAGCGGCGACCAGTCGGTTTTCCCGGCCGCGTTTGCACCGTGCGCGGCGGCCACCGCGAGCAGTCCGCAGCGGGCCGCGGCGTCGGCGCATTTCTCGCCTTCGACCACGAACACCGGATCGTCCGGCCGCGCCGCGAGTTGCTCGGCCGCGGGCTGGGGGGTGCCGTCCGGCTGCGGCGGCGTGTACAGCGGCCACGGTCCGGGCGGGTCGCCGATCCGCCAGCCGTCCGGATGCCGTGAAACCGGCCGGAACGTCTTGTCGGGCTTGGCGGCGTCCGGCGGCGTCGGCCGGTCGTAGCGGACGACACTGGCGACGTGTTCGCCGGCCGCGTCGAGATACGGCCACTGGGCGACATGACGGCAACCTTCGCGGGCCATGCGGCGGTCCAGTGCCGCGATTGCCACCTCCGCGGTCGGGAACGTCTTGCCGGACGGGTGCCCAATGCCGGAAGCGGTTCGCCGGCCGGACGGCTTGCCGGATGCGTCACGCGGCGCCCGGGCACCGCCGGCGTTCGCAGCCGCGGGAGCCGCCGGACCGCCCGACGGACGCGCGACCGATGCCGGGGGCGGAGCGTCGGGCGGGTCGATGCCGAAGTGATCGCCGATCAGCCGGATGGCCTCGGGGAACGACACGCCGTGCATCCACTTCACCGCATCGATGCAGTCGGCCGCGCCGCCACCGGGGACCGACGACGTGCAGCACCTGCGGCAGTGCACCGCTCCGGTTTGCGTGTTGATCACCGAAAACCGATCGCGGCCCGGCCCGTCCGGACAACGCGGGTTCGGGCAGGGATGGCCGCGTCCGTCGAGCCGCTCGGGCGGGATGCCCGCGACACGCTCGAGCACTTCCAGCGGCCGGCGGAGTGCCTCGGCCTTCACGCGTTCGACGTATTCGCGCCAGCGGCGGCGTTGTTCGGGCACGTTGTTCGACGTACCATGCATCGCGCACACCTCCTTTCAGGGCGGTCCGACCGGTGCCAGCGGTCGGCCGCCGTTTTTGTTGCGCCT
>RFHO01000124.1 GCA_003696385.1 Planctomycetota bacterium
CCGACGACGAAATCGAATTGTAAACCTTTTCGCAGGCTGACCACCACCAGCATGCACAACGACCGCTTCGCCGGGGGTCACGCCGCGTCGAGCCGACGTGCTCCGCCACGGGGCGCGGATCCCGCAACCCCGGGGCGCGACACACGCGCCCACATCACCGCAGGATCTCGATCTGCGCTTCGTGCCGCAGTCGATCGAGCAATTCCGCCTGCTTCGCGACCGCCAGCCTCTTGAAGATCTCCGGTCGTGCGTCTTCCAGACTCAGCTCGCCTTCCTGCCGTGCGACGATCTGAATCAGATGCACGCCCACCGGCGATTCGAACGGCCCGCTGATTTGCCCTACCGGGGTCCGGAACGCCACACGAGCGACCTCGGGCAACACGGCGCCTCGGAACGGAATGAACCCCAGATCTCCGCCGTTGTCCTTCGAAGGCGCATCGGAATACCGGCGAGCGGCCTCTTCGAAGCTCAACTCGCCGGCCAGGATCCGTCGCCGAACTTCCTGCAACAACCGCCGGGCGTCCTCGCGCCGCCGGCGACCGTCGTCGCCACCTGCGGGCACACGGACCACGATATGCCGGACGCGCACACGCGTCCCGTCCAGCTCCGCCCGGTGTGCGTTCCAGTACGCCCGAATCTCCCGCTCGCCGATCATCCGCCGGGCCGCGATCGCCCACCGCAATTGCAAGCCCACGATCCGCTCCGCGTCTTCCCGCGTCAGCCCCACCTTGCCGATCACGTCCTCCAGCGATTTGCCCTCGCGCTGCAACCGCTGCTCGATCGTCTTCAGCACCAGCCGCGTCTCCCGTTCCGGAATGGGCACACGGCGATCGTCCAGGTATTCCCGCAACAGCGCCCGGTCGACCGCCTCCCGCAACAGCCGGTCACGTGTCTCCGCCTCGACCAGCTCCGATTCGGCGACGCCCTGCAGTCGGGCCTGCAACAGCAGCTCCGACCATCGAATCGGCCGCCCATTGACCCGCGCGACGACGCGGTCGGCCCGCTCACGAGACCTCTGCGACTCTGCGAGGACGAAGGCGCCCTGCCTGATACCCGGCACGCACAGCAGCAACGCTGCGACCAGGCAAATCGACCGCCGTCCCGACATTTCCCGCCGCGACGACACGCAGGCGGCCTTGCGGCCCGAGCACGCTCCGACGGCCCCTTCACGCCGCGTGCGGCCGCAAGAAACGGCGTTGCCGTGAACACCCGCACCGCGTCCTTCCGGCGAGATCTCGATGACCGACATCCCCATGCCTTTCTCAACGGCCGCCGTCCGCCGCCTCGGCGGTTTGTTCGAACCGAGACGTCCGGATCACATGCATCCACCTCGGCCCGAGACGGCTCAGCGACGCAGCACACCGGCTCCGCCCTGCCACGACACGGCCGGCTGACGGCACCGCTCGCCGATTACCCGCGGCGACCCGCCGCAGAACCTTCACGGCCTGCCGGATGCGGCGAGGGTGTCGGCCGATTCGCGGTCTCCGCTCTCCTTCGGCCGATAGTAGATCTTGATGGGCACTTCCGGGAAGGGCAAAGCCTCGTACAGCTCGTGCAGCAGATACCGCTTCCAGCTCGCGTCGAACAGCGACGGATCGTTGCACTTCAGCACGATCGTCGGCGGCTGCACGGCAACCTGAGTGGCGAAGTAGATCTTCGGACGTTTGTTCTTGCGATACGGCGGCGGATTGCGGCGGACCGCTTCCTGCACGACGCGGTTCAGCACGCCCGTCCCGACGCGCTCGCGCGACTGCTTGAACAGACTCTGTGCGAGATTGACGAGCTGTTTGGCGTTGCGTCCGGAGCTGGCGGTGATGAACGCGATCGGCACGTTCTGCAGCATCGGCAGCTCGCGTTCGAGATAGTCCGCCCAGCGCTCCGTGGTCATGTCCATCTCCAGCCCCAGATCCCACTTGTTGACCACGAAGACACAGGGCTTGTAGTGCTCGACGATCTCCGCGACCAGTTGCTTGTCCACGCGGGAGATGGTTTGCGTGGCATCGAAGAACATCAGCACGACGTCCGCGCGGCGGATGCTGCGTTTGGCGCGCACCAGTCCATAGAACTCGATGTCGTTCGCCAGGCTCTTGCGCTTGCGAACGCCGGGGGTGTCGATGGCCAGCAGCACCTTGCCGTCCATCTCGAACCGCACGTCGATGCTGTCCCGCGTCGTTCCGGGCACTTCGCTGGCGATCACCCGTTCGGCCTGCGCCAGCGCGTTGATGAACGTGCTCTTGCCGACGTTGCGGCGCCCCACCACGGCCAGTTTCAACACCGGCTCCTCGATCGCCACCCGATCGGCGTCCGGGTCGATGTCGGCCGGCGGCAGGTTTTCCAGGATCGCCGCCAGCAGTTCCTTGCGACCGCGGTTTCCCTTCACGCTGGTGACCACCAGAGGAGCGTCCATCAGCCGGAGAAACTCCGGCGCCGCCACGGCAACCTTCTCCGATTCGCACTTGTTGACGACCAGGATCGTCGGCTTGTTCACCTCCCGCAGACGCTCGGCCACGACTTCGTCCAGCGGCAGCACGCCATCGATGCCGTCCGTCACGAACAGCAGCAGGTCGGCCTCATCGATGGCGTATTCGATCTGCCGCTCGATGTCTTCCGACAACCGGTCACTGTCCACGATGCCCACGCCGCCGGTATCCACCAGCTCGAAGTAGCGCTGGCCTTCGCGCATCAAATACGTGACGCGGTCCCGCGTGACGCCGGCGGTCGGATCGACCACAGCGACCATCTTGCGGGCCAACCAGTTGAAGATCGAACTCTTGCCGACGTTTGGTCGGCCGACGATGGCAACCTTGGGAACGGCCATGATCAGACGCTCCGCCCTGGGCGGATCACAGGAAGCAGATTGGATGGAACGGAATCTCTCCCACGACGCAAAGCACGGATCCGGCGACGCACAGCACGCGCGGGTTTCCCGTCCGGATTTGGACCGGTCGGGAAGCCAACGATCGTACGCGTTGCGGCGTCGCGTGTCACCGGTCGTCCCCGTCCAGCTCTTCGAACACCGCCTTCATCAGCAGCGGCCAGACGAGTGTCGCATCCGCGAACACTTCGGCGAATCGCCCGCCTTCGCTCGGTGGCACGAACTTGCCCCAGCTCACGCCTTCCATGTACGTGCAGCCGGACAGCCCGCCCCAGTGCACCGGCTCGGGACAGATCCGGACGCCATAACGAAACCGGTTCCGCGGCACCTCCAGCCCCAGCCGCTCGGCGATGATGTCCAGGTACGGGGCCACCTGCTGCGCCCAGTTGCGCGGGACGCCGCCGCCGATGGTGAAGATTCCCAGCCGCTCCGCACGAGCCGCGATGCTCGCATACTGCTGCAGATCGAGGAACGGATTGAACGGCGGCGTGGCCTGAAAGAGCCGATCCAGCCGCTTCAGCACGGCTTCTTCGTCATCCAGCCGGCTCAGCTCCCGCAGCCGCCCCTCCATGAAATGAATCGACACATCCAGTGCCAGTTCACTGTCGGTGAACGCCGGGATGAATACCGGCACATCCTGTTCGAAGGCGCTGCGGAGAATCGCGCGGTCGCGGCCATCTTCAGCCAGACGCCGCCCCAGCTCGCGGCACAGTCGGGCCGAAGACCACACGCCGCCCGGAGGCTCGACCTCGCGCAACACCCGCGCCACCAGCAGTTGCACCTCGTTCAGGTTGGCCTCCATCTCCAACGTATCGTAGATCCGGTTGTAGCCCTTGCGGAACAGCTCGGTGTCGTCCTGCGTGTGTTCGTCGTATTCGTAGTGCACCAGGCCGATCGACTCGGACAGACCGTGCGTGATCAGGGCCCCCGTGGCCACCACCACGTCCACCAGCCCGCGGTCGATCAGTTCGCAGATGATGCTCCCCTGCTTGGCCACCGTCATGGCCCCCGAGACGGTCAGCACGACCTTGCACTGCGGATCCCGGAACATCGTCAGCAGAATCTCGAACGCCCGCCCCAACTGCCGGCCGCCGAACGCCGTGCGACCCATCGCCCGCACCAGATCCGCAAACGTCCGGCAGCGGTTCAGGTCCAAGCTTTCCAGAGGGCGCAGACCGTCCTGCCGTCCGTCGTGCAGCTCACGATACGTCATCCCGGGTCACCTCTCTTTCCAATCCAGCTCTTCGATCGCACCACGAACAGGCCGCAAGTCGAACCCGCCATGACGAGGAAATCCCGCGACGCGCCGGGCAGGGACATCGTCCCGGACCCTCGGCGGCATCCGATCCCGGGGGGCCAATGTGGCGGTTGCAACCGGGAGTTGCAACAATGCCGAACGCACGCCGCCGCGGATTCCCAAGCATTGTGGTCAGCAATCCGGAGAATGCCGATGCGTCCGACGCGAAACGCCCTTCACGCTGCTTCCTTCCACGCTTCCCCATTCGCGATGCTTGTCGTGTGCGCGACGCTCTGGGTGTGTGGCGCAACGCCCGTCTGTGCGAACGCCCCGAAGGTGCTCGAGAACGGCGAAACCCCGCCCGACAGCCGCCTCGGCCCCCTGAAGGATCTGAACGGCTACTTTCCGTTCCATCCCCCCAAGACCGTCGAAGAATGGCAGCAGCGGCGCGAGTACGTCCGGCGGCGGATCCTCGTCTCGCAGGGGCTCTGGCCGATGCCTACCCGCACCCCGCTGAACGCCGTGATCCACGGCCGCATCGAACAGGACGACTACGTGGTGGAGAAGGTCTTCTTCGAGAGCATGCCCGGGTTCTTCGTCACCGGAAACCTGTACCGCCCGAAGAAAATCACCGGCAAGGTGCCGGGCATCCTCTGCCCGCA